>JAAUPS010000116.1 GCA_012033015.1 Phormidesmis sp. RL_2_1 | reverse complement strand
TCATAATAGAGCTACTTTTTGGGTGATTGAAGAATGCCATGACTATCCTGGCAGCAGCCATCCTCAGCGATCGCGCAAACTCACTGGCCAATCAGCCCAAGCCCATTCAGCCGCACAATCTAGACCTAGACCAGCCAAAGTGGGTCGATCAAAAGCAGGCCAATCAAAGATTAGAAGCTTTATCGGAAAACTATATAGAGCGAAAAATCGCTGCGCTAGAAGCCGGTGCAGATGCCTATATCTGGCTGCTGGCAAACCCGTCTTATCGGTCAAGGTCAGCGACCGAGCGCAGTTGGCCACCGATTACGTTTCGTGCCAGTCAGCGGCGGCTGATTCAAGCTTACATTCACGTTGGCCTCAACCGTGCGCAGCGATATCGAGATCTCACACGCATCAACGATTGGCTTTCAGCCGTCGCCTTAGTCGATGCGCTCACGCAACTGAGTAATCGGCGAGCTTTCGATTTAGAACTGCCCAGCCAAATTCAGGCGGCTCGCACGAAAGACACCCCCCTGTGCCTGATGGTGCTCGACATTGATTTTTTTAAGCTGGTCAATGACCGCCACGGCCATTTGGTCGGTGACGATGTGCTACGGCTATTGGCAAAACGGCTGTTGGCGAATATGCGATTTTATGACATGCCTTTTCGCTACGGCGGTGAAGAATTTGTAATTACGTTGAGCAATACCGATTTGATAGAAGCGCAGGGGATCGCTGATCGCCTACGGGAATCGATTGCTTGTCAACCGTTTCAACTGACTCAATCGATTGACCCAGCCGGTGGAGAGCCCAGTGAGACCAAAAACAATCAGATCAACATCACGGTCAGCATTGGCTTAACTGAGCTGCACCGGGAAGACGATGGCAAAGGACTGAGTTTTTTGCATCGGGCTGACCAGAACTTGCTACAGGCTAAAGCGATTGGACGAAATCGAGTGGTGAGCGTTTAGGGCTCAAGGGTTGGGCGCTGAATCGGAGCGGTTAGCCTCAATGTGTTGAATGCAGATATCAACGGAGTGGCGATTGGTCATCGCTTCTACGAGGGCGCAGTAGGCCTTCTGGTGTTGTTCAATCAGGGTTTGGGCCTGCAAAAGGGCCCATCGCAGTTGGCTGTCAACGGCTTGGGCTCTGGCTGTCGGGACACCTACAAGCCTAGCCTGTTGCCATAGCCGCTGGAGCTGGCGCTTGTCGTCATCTCCTCCGTGAGCGGTGCCGAAGGTTTGCATTTCTGCGGCAATTCCAGCCATCCACAGGGTGCAGTAACGGTTTACCTGCTGCTCAGAAAGTAGCTCTGCGGCGGTTGGATTGCTTGCAACGATGACGCCCCCAAGCCCTGGCAAGCCAGCTTTTAAGCCTTCCCATGCGCTGAGGGTATAGCTTTCTACCGGGATCTCCAGCAGATGGGCAACTAAAAAATGGCCCGCTTCGTGGTGAATGATCCGCTGGCGATAGCCAGAAGATTGACTAGAAACGATATCTAACAGCAGGTTAGCGCCTTTGCCTTGCCAGCTCAAACGATCTAAGGCGATCGCACCTGCGCAGCCTGTTATCACCACAGCGATCGCACCGGGTGAAATATTCAGCAGCGGGCCTACTAGGCTCAACAGCGTCAAGGCAAACACTGAAACCGCCAGTAGATTTAGGGTTGTATTGTTCATGTTCTAGAGGGTTATTCTCTATAGAATATCTCTAAACTCTCTTGATCCCCAACGTAGCGCCAATGCCAAGGCTCATAGCTAAGCTGCGAATCGTCACTTTTGGGAAACGACATTTCAAAGTCATAAAAGGCAGCGTTTTGCACGAGCCAGCGGTAGGCAGCAGTTGTCGCAAAGCTTTCTTCGATATCGGTTTCTGGTCTGCTCTTATCAATAAAGTCAACGGCGTAGCCTGTATGATGCTCACTGTATCCGGGGGGCGCACTGACTTCAGCGCGTGTGCGTGAGGTTTCCCCGCGCTCAGCTTTGACTTCAAAAAATAGATAATTTTGATCTTCTAGGGTCCGAAAACCAGAAATAACACCCAACTGAACGCCTTCTGCTTGGGCCTGATCAATCATTTCATTGACTTTGGCTTGGGCCGCAGGCTTGAGCTTAATTTGACTGTTCAAATGGAGGGCAACTAAACTCTCTGGGTCGGCTTCTTCGTAGCGGCGATGGTTGAGTAGCTCTTCGGGCGGCAGGTCTTCAGCGTGAGCGAGTTCACCTTGAGGATTTTGGGCTCGCTCACGCGATATATCGCCACCGAGTTTGCCAATGCCTAGTTTCTCAAGCGGATTGCTTGCTGTGATCGCGGTTTTGATCCCCTCGGCTCGCTGGGTGACATTGTCCCATTGCCAAAAGCCTAAGCCAATGATTCCTGCCCCTAGGCCCGCTAAACCTAGCCAGCCGAGGGGCACTTTCGAGCGATTGGCCTGAGGTTTGACCGTTGGCGCGATCGCAGGGTCTACCGATTCTATCGATTGCCGCCGCGCTGGAGGAATATCGCCTAGGGCAGCATTAAAAGAGTCTTTAGTGGAAGGATTACTCACAGACGCTACGGGGTTTAAGCTTTTGATCACCACACCGGGCCAAGTGTATAGCACTTTAGACCGAATTAGCGAAATCGTCCAATCGTTTTGAGAGGACCGTTTTGAGAGGACAACTTACGCAGACTCAGCAGCAGCCTGATTATCGGCCTGGATCAGCTCATGCCAATTCATCTCTTCGTATTTTTCAAAAGGCTGATGAATCCAAGGATTATCATCCAAAAAATGTACGGCGTAGTCAGGTTTAATGACAGAACAGTTCTTATGCCACAGTACGGCTGTGCGAATTTCATCAATATAAAACCCATATCGATGCTCCAGCCAAGAAATACTGCGCCGCAGGCTGTGCCCCGAATCCACCAAATCATCCACCAGTAAAACGCGGGAGCCTAAGTTAGCTGTTGTCATACTCAAATCTTTGGAAAACGTAATTGAGCCTCTGTGACGATTGCCTTCCCCCCCGTAGGATGCCGTTGAAAGGATGGCCAAAGGCTGATCAGAAATACGACAGAGAATATCGCCAATGCGCAGGCCACCTTTGGCGAGACACACAATTTGATTAAACTGCCAGCCGGAACGGTGTACCATCAGGGCCAATCTTTCAATGTCACGGTGGTAATCTGACCAAGATACATAAAGGTCTGACATGGGGAAGTCTGCAATTATCGAGGATTTCTTACATTTATACAGTTATTTATACAAGGTTTTTATATGGCTCATTCAGCGGATCATTGGCCTAGTGCACCCAAAGCAATGCCGCCAAAGCTCTCTTTGCCGGTCAAGCTAGCCTATGGGGCGGGCGATTTTGGAGCTGGGTTAACCTCTCAGTTTTTGGCCTTCTTTTTGCTGAGTTTCCTCATCTATGTCGCTGGCATGGATCCGCTGGTCGCAGGTTCAGTATTGGCTTTTGGCAAAGTTTGGGATGCGGTAAACGATCCCTTAGTGGGCCTGTGGAGCGATCGCACCACCACCCAATGGGGTCGCCGCTACCCTTGGATGTTTCTGACCGCTGTGCCTTTCGGCCTTTCTTACTATTTAATTTGGACGACGCCCTTTGCCGCCGATGCTAGCGACACTACCAAGCTGATTTACTACATCATCGTCACCACCGTTTTTCAAATCTTTTTTACCACCACCAACTTGCCCTACACGTCGCTCACGGCTGAAATGGGACGCACTTACGACGAAGTGACTGAATTAACCTCCTTTCGACTGGCCTTTTCAGTGGCAGGTGGCGTTGCCATCTTGATGGCTGCGGGCATTGTCGGGGCGATTATTCCGGAGGAAGCGCGTGGCCTGCGCTACACCGTTCTAGGCATACTCGGTGGGGCAGTTTCTATTTTGTCCATTTACTGGTGCATTTTTGGGACCTACGGCTTCATGAAGCAAAAGGCCGCTGCCGAAGGGCGATCGCTCAATGACATCGGTGAAACCGATGATGAACCCTTTCTCAAGCAACTGCAGGCGGTATTCGGCAATCGACCGTTTTTATTTGTCGTCGGTATTTACATGTTTTCCTGGCTAGCGCTGCAAATTACTGCGGCTGTCTTGCCGTTCTATGCCGTCTCTTGGATGGGAACCAGCGATAGCTTAGTGGCGCTTTTGGTGCAAGGGCCTGCGATCGCGCTAATGTTTGTCTGTGCCAGCTTGAGCAAACGCCTCGGCAAAAAAAAGCTCTACTACCTCGGTTCAGCCATTTGGGTTCCGGCTCAAGCGGCGCTCTACTTTCTCCGGCCCGATCAGGTCAACATTCTCTTTGGTCTGTGCATTATCGCTAGCTTTGGCGTTGCAGTGGCCTACGTCGTCCCCTGGTCTATTTTGCCCGATGTGATCGATCTCGATGAACTCAACACTGGCCGCCGCCGCGAAGGCACCTTCTACTCTTTTATGACCCTATTGCAAAAGCTCGGGCTGGCCTTGGGCCTTTTTCTCGTCGGCGCTGCGCTCAAAGCCTCCGGCTTCATCAGAGTTCTCCCTGGAGAACCCTTGCCCCCGCAGCCTGAATCTGCCCTCCACGCCATTCGCCTGTTTATGGGGCCAGTCCCTCTGCTGTTGGTGATCTGCGCTGCGATCTTGGTTTACTTCTATCCCCTTACCCGCGAAGTCCATACCGAGATTATGCTCAGGCTCTCTGAGCGTAAGCACTCAGCATCAAACGAGCGTATCTAACTTCAGTAAATCACCATCAATCTCAAGGGTTGCTCACTTCTAACACCACCCAGCAACGGCTGATTTTTGTAAAATTGCTAGGATCACAGTAATCCAGACTTTACATCAATTCAGACTTTACATCCCCTGACCCCATATGCCGCCCTCTCCTTTGCCATCAATGCTGACGCCTAATTTAATTGGCCGTCAGCGTGAAATTGTTGAGGTTTTATTGCGCCATGGCTGGGACTATATGCGACGGCTACTCACAGGCGGTGCCGCTGATGAGCCTGAGTTGCCGTCACCTGCTGTCCTTTGCAATATTTTAATTGAGCTAGGCCCGGTCTATGTCAAGCTTGGTCAACTGCTCAGTACTCGGCCTGACTTGCTATCAGCACGCTACATTGAGTCGCTCAGTCGATTGCAGTCTACCGTGCCTGCCGTGCCTGCTGCAGATATTCAAAGCTACATACGACAGCACATGCACCGGGTGCCAGAAGAAGTATTTGCCACCATTGACTATGGTGCGATCGCCGCTGGCTCGATCGGTCAAACCCACAAAGCCACCCTCAAAAATGGTCAATCCGTCGCCGTTAAAGTACAGCGCCCTGGCATCGAAAAACAAGTAGAGCGGGACATGGCACTGATTAAAGACATCGCCAGACTCGTCTCTACAACCCAGTTCGGCCATCGCTACAACATCACCGAACTGGCCGAAGAATTTAAATCAGCCCTCACCGCTGAACTCGACTTCACCACTGAAGCACGCTATACCGACGAGTTGCGGCAAAATATGACCGACAGCCCATGGGTTGATTCCGAATGCCTCACCGTGCCGCAAATCATTTGGCCTTTGACTAACGCCAAAATTCTGGTTATGGAGTGGCTAGACGGCACTCCCCTGCTGCAGGCCAGCTTTCCCGCTCAAACAACGCAGCCATCCCATCTGCCAACGCTGCCAAAATTACCCCAATTGCCCACACTGCCCAACCCGATCAAGCCTGAGCCCAATGAACGCGATGCTATTACCTCCCTACTGTTTCGGGCATTTCTCTCTCAGTACTTTGTCACAGGATTTTTCCATGCTGATCCTCACCCTGGTAACATTTTTTACCTTGGCGATGGCCGCGTTGCTCTACTCGACTGCGGCATGATGGGTCGCCTACCGCCCAAAACTCGCTCTACGCTGACAGAACTGGTGCTCGCTATTGTCAGCTCCGACGCCCAACGCTGCGCTCAACTCACCCTGCAGCTTACCGAACCCCTCAAACCCGTCGATTTAGTTCGCCTAGAAAGTGACTACAGCCGTTTACTCGGTCGCTACTACGGCATCACCTTAGAGCGCTTTAACACAGCAGAAGCCTTCGCTGCGGTAATCGAAACCGGGATTCGTAACCACCTGCGTTGGCCCGCTAATATCGGCTTATTTACCAAATCCCTCGCTAATTTAGAAGGTGCGGCCCGCCAATTTAACCCGGCCATTAACCTGATGGCCGAAATTAAGCCGCTGATGATCGATCTGTTCAGGCAACAGCTCGTCGGGGATGATCCAGCTCAGTTACTTCTGCGCACTGGGCTAGAGTTTCGTAATCTATCCCTTTCTGCGCCTCGACAGTTTGGCTTTTTGCTCGATCGTTTAAGCAACGAAACCCTGCAGTGGAACTTGCAAATTCAGGGGCTCGATGCCCTGCAGCGGAGCCTCGAAAGATCTGCCAACCGCCGGGCCTTTAGTACAGTCGTCGCGGCCCTCATTATCGGTGCTGCGATTATTTCCACGAGCCAAAGAACTGCCCAACTACAGTGGCTCAGCTCATTACTATTTGCCGCGGCTTCCTTGTTAGGGTTATGGCTGATTGTCAGCATTTTGAGATCCGGTCGATGGCAATAAGCATTGGTACGATAGCTTTGGTCGCTTGGCTGAGGTACAGCACGCTGGCTGAAGCCTCTACGTGACCACAGGCCAAGCGACGCGCCTGTGCCGGATGCATAACGCCGACGGCGAGGCTACGCCAACCGGTACACGCTATATTGGCGATCGCATGAGCGCGATCGCCTTCATTTGATCAGCACCATCACAAACTTTGCGATGCCATACCGTATGATATAAAAATGCCCTAGCCCGCTTCGGCTCCCTTTCAGTTTTTGCATACGTGGCATTCCTAATTTTTGACTTTGACGGTACTATCGCCGATACCCTTGAGGCCATCGTGCGCATTACCAATCGTATTGCCCCAGAGTATGGATACTCGCCCACTACTCCCGAAAAGCTTAAGTATTATCAATCTTTGAGCACCCAAGAAATGCTCAAACAGTCAGAAATACCTCTGTTTCGATTGCCTTTTTTACTTCGCCGCGTCCGTCGAGAGCTCGGCGCAGAGCTGAAGAACGTACCGATTGCACCAGATCTTGTCGCCACCTTAAAAGATTTGTTAGCAGCTAATCATCGCCTGATGATCATGAGTTCTAACTCACAGCACAATATCCAAGGTTTCTTAGATTTACACGGTATTGGCGATATCTTTGACATGATCCAAGGCGGCGTTGGCTTACTCAGTAAAGCCCGAGCCCTCAAGCGCATTGTCCAAAAGGGAAATCTCGATTTTTCCCAAGTGATTTATGTCGGAGACGAAACCCGAGATATAGACGCCTCTCACCAAATCGGCATTTTAATCGCAGCCGTCACTTGGGGCTTTAGCAGCCGAGAAGCCCTAGCAGCCCAAAAACCATCCTTTCTCATCGATCATCCCCGACAGCTCCTGGGCGCTGCCCAAACCCTCGTCAACCCTAGCTGGGTTAGGAAAGAGCGTCGCTTGTCTACCACCACCACCGCCTACACCAGATATAGACCTGATCGCAGACTGCAGCAACCACCTCACCTCAAAAATATTACGAATGATCCCAAGCTGGATGAGAAAGGAGCGCATTCATGGTTCTAACGCCCCGAAGCTGATTAGATAACGGTAAATGACCCACAGGGGCCGACAGATCCCAGATAAATTCATGGGGATAGCGTGTCCAAGCAGCGTCTGTTTTCCATATAAGCTGCGCCCATAAACGCTCCCAGTTTTTGCCCAAGCGCAGCCAAAGCTCACGCTGCTTACTCCAGCCAAATTTATTCTCAGAATATAGGCCCCACATCAGGTCGATAGCTTGTAAATCGATAGCCGGAATCTGGCTGATTTCGGTAAAGTACACCCACTTACGTGCTGCAGCACTTTCTCCTGCTAGTTCGCAAAGCTTTTGAGTGGTGAGCTTGTCAGCAAGTTCATACTCTTGCCGTACCAAAAGCATCTGCAATTCACCATAGTCTATGCCTTGATCTGACTGAGGACAAACCAAGCCATCTGGAAACGCCTCAATAAACTCTTTTGCAGCCATAGCGCTGCTCTGATAGAGATACTGGTAAGCGCTACCATGGGCTGCACTAGGTTCGTGAGGGTTCTGCACTGACATCCGTTCATTGACAAACGCTATCAAGACATCTTCACCGTAGGCCCCTAGTGCAGCTAGCTCATGGATAGCGGTGAGCTGTTTTTTTAAGCTGTTGCTAGAGAGTGAGGCTACAAGCTGATCAACAGTGACTTTATCCAAGGGCACCTGAGCGGCATTGACAGCAGATTTGGAAAAATCAATCGTGTTAGAAGACATACTTGATAAATAAACGGATCCAAGGAAGAAGCCAACAGCAGCGGCAGTGTTCTCTATAAAATTGTTTAGGGAAGGAGCACCCAGACAAAGTAAGAATGTATCTCTAACTTTGCTATACCAGTCCAATAATAGTGGAATACCGGAATGCTCGCTGACCGTTTCAGGCTTGTCGGCCCCGAGAAATGCACTGTATGCTCACAAACTCTGGCGCACAAAATAGCTTGCTTAGCCGCTTCTCGGTTGGTCAGTACGCCTATCGATCATTGGCGCAGCATCCGATAACGCATTGGCTAATGATCCGATAAACCATTGGTTGCCTCTGCCGCCTGACTATCAGTAGGCTCAACACTAGTAGGCTCAACACTAGCAGGCTCAACGCTAGCAGGCTCAACGTTTAAAGGAGGCGTATATCCATTTTCAAAAGCGTAACGAATGAGCTGAGAGCGGTTTTCCAAAGACAGCTTACTCAAAATGTTGCTGAGATGGGTTTGGACCGTACGGGGGCTAATGAAGAGCGATCGCCTATTTTTTATTGGTAAAACCTTGAATAACTTCCCAAAATACCTTCTCTTCAGCCGGTGTCAGGGGTAACGGTCGCTGGGGCTGGCTGGTCAAAAAGGGGGTGCCAGCCCGCTGTAGGGCTTTTTCAATTTCAGAATGAATGCGGCTTGCCCGAGCAAGTTGAGCTTCAATTTTGGCGATTAGCTCCCTTGGGTGAAAGGGTTTGACCAAATAATCGTCAGCACCAATGCTATGCCCTTGAATGCGATCTTCTAAATCACAACGTCCGGATAAAAAATAAAAGGGACAAGCTGTCCCGGTACGGTTTCTCTGACCTTGATGCACAGCTCGAATCCATCCATCTCTGGCATGACAACATCAGAAACAATCAAATCAGGCGTATCTTTGGTAAAGCTGTGGAGTCCTTCAATCCCGGATGCAGCGCTGCGCACGACAAAACCGCGATCTTTCAGATAACGGGTGAGCGCCGATCGCAAGGTATTATCATCGTCAACAATGAGGATTTTTTGCATGCAGTGACTGTGACTAGCTAGCGAGAGCGAAATCACCAACAGCGAGAAACAGGCGAGACACTCTTTATACCTTATATTGATCTCAGCCAGGCTTCAGCTATTTTCTGCCCATGTTTTTAGAAAACTTACAGTCTTGAAAATCATGTTGCTTTGAGTTTTTTATTTCAAAGCAGCAGCCAAATGTAGAAAGTTTTAGCGCGATCGCCGATTGCGTCCGGGTTGTTCAGGCTGTATTGAGGTCGGCGCAGTGTACAGACTACCGGTTGGCGGCACTGCATTTTGGGACCCCAAGTTTTGGAATTGAGGCTGACTCGTGACGGCTCGGTTGCCCGCACTGGGGATCAAAGAAGTGCTGGGCCGCTGAGGTGCCATATTAAAAACAGGTAAACTTGAACTAGCCGGGACTTGATACCCTGTTGTTCCTGCTGGAGGAGACATTTGAGGGGTAGTACGAATAAAAGGCACTGCGATTGTCCCTGGGCTCTGGGTGGGTTGCCCTGTGCTGGCCTGACCACTGCTCTCTCTCAAAGTGGTGGACGGACTAAAGGATGGGGAGCTACCTCCTGTACCATTGTTATCAGACTGGGTGTTCGAGGCAGATTGGTCTGCCTGCTGCCGATCAAGGGCTTGCGATAGTGCGCTGGTTGTCGGTAGTGAAACGCTGCTATTGGCAGCACGATTGCCAAATCTGGTGCTGCTGCCACTACTCAAGCGGTTGTTCGTTGCGGCGCTGCTCGCAGAAGTACCACTGGTTGGTGACCCGACGGTTGTCTCCGCGCCAGGAAATTTGTATTGGTTCAAATAAACCTCAAACGGGCTTGGATTAGATGCTGGGGAAGTTTCGCTAGTGGCAGTGTCTGAACCGGGCACATTTGGATCAATAATGCTGGTAACGACAGGGGCACCGTCTGGTAGCTTGGAGCCATTTAGCAAGACTTGTAGGGTATCTATTTCGGCGAGTTTGGCTTCTTCTTCTGGCGTTAGACCAGAGTTAGGGTTTAAATCCGAAGTGACAGGTTCGCGCTCAAACCAATTAGGATTTTTGTGATATTCCCAAATAAAAATGCTCAAGAGACAAAACGCCGTTAGTGGGCCCCATACTAAAGGAGAGCCCAAAGGCTTGAGGCGAGCGGGGAGATATCTCAAAAAAGCAGGAGTAGCCATAGCTGTATAACCAGAAGCGTTTTAACAAGAACTCATAAGGGAACGGGGGTAGTGCCTAAACTCTAGCAAATAACCTTAGAATTACCACACACTCCAGGGTGGCGTATGCCGAATGGGGCAACTGCTTCAAGCACATTACCGGTTTTGGAGGGTTAAGGGTAAAAAATATTACGGCTATTTATAGATTTTGATCGATAGTCAAATATTTTTCATCTTGCGAGACTATTATGACCGCTATCGCGCTTGTATGTGCATGTAGATCATGATTTAGCCTCTGCAACTGCATTTAGCCCCTGCATTTAGCCTCTGCATCTAGCCCCTGCATTTAGCCTCTGCATCTAGCTCCTGCATCTAGCCTCTACACTCTGGAACGCCACCATGTGTTTTTCATCTTCTAGCGCTGCCCAATCATCGCGTCATCAGGCAGTTTCGCTGCCATTGTCGCAGGCCGAAGATTTTATCAGTCAGCGGCATGAAGTTAATCCGGCGTTGGCGTTTAGCTTACTGCAGGATATTCAAACGGTGATTATGGCCTGGAAAGAGGAGTTGCAGCATGTTGTCAAGGCCATGCATACCCTTCATTCCCAAGGGCCGATGGTAAACGGGTGGCTAGAATCTTCTTTGGATATGGCAACTGAGCCGCTTGAGTCAGCTTCTTTAGGGCAAACGCTGTTGCGCCATGGTGATACGGAGGCTCTGATACGCTATGTTGAATCGCTGGAAGAGAATTCGGCTCAAGGATCGGCTCAAGGGAATGTTTCACCAATAGCACCTGCCGATGTTGCAGAGATGGTTAACCCGGCTGCTCGGTACAGTCTGTGCACTTTAGATGGCAATGGAAATGTGCGATCGCAACCCTGCCCTCTTGAGCAAATAGCGAGTGTCAGCACTGCGATTGCTCGCTATCATCAGTTCAAGCAGCTCATTCAACAAAGGCAAGCCATTGAAGCTAAGCTACAGAACACTGTAAATCACTTAACAGATGTCAGAGCTGGCTTGCAATAAGTTGGTATGCCTACGATGGATTTTGTTGCCTTAGTCCGTTGCCTTAATTCGTCGCTTGAGTTCGTCGCCTTAGTTCACTGTACTTGCCACCGTCGAATCGCCTGTTGAGCAGGCTCATAGGCCGTTGTCCCTGCTGGTACTAAGATGGCGGCTTCAATGGCAGCACTTTCCCTACCTTGGGCAGCTCTGGCTTGAGCAATGCTGAAAATTCGCTGGCTCCACTCATCGGCTAGTCGCTGAGCGGTTTCATACTCTGGATGTTCAATGGGTACCTCTGCGAGCTTAACAATGCCTTTTTGATAGGTGCTCGCTTGACCTGAGCGCGGAATGGTGCGCGCTTGCTCGATAATGACGCGGCTATTTTGACGCTGCTGCCAAAACGCAATTCTATCCTGTGCTTTTTGGTATAGCTCAGCGTTGTCGTAGGGCAGTATGGTTGCAGCCGCAATCGCCCCTGCCAAATTACCGCTGGTTGCTCGACCTTCCGCAATATCCAAAATTACCTGACTCCAACTGCGGATATCGTTTTGGGCTTCGTTGTAATAGGGTTCACCAGGCTGAATCAGTCTCGCTTTGGCGATCGCCTCAGTGAACTGAAAAGCTTGAATAGGTTGAATGGCCGTGCGCGCCTCCGTCAAGACAGAAGCATTGATTTGCTGCGCTTCTGCTGCCCCAGCTCGAGCTTTTGTCAGGACCGATGAAAACGAACCATCTCGCTGACCTTGGGGAACCTTTTGTAAGGTGAGCAGCGCTTCTGAGTATTGACGGTTTGCTAAAGCCGCCTGAGCATTAGCAATCAGCGCCTTAGCAGTGGCTGCATCGTTTTCCTTGGGGTCTGCATTACTTGCTCCATTGGTTGCTCCATCGGCTGTTCCATTGGCTGCTGCTTCACTGGCCGCTACATCAGAGCCATCAGCGGTGTGCTATTGCTAGCAGCGGGCGTATTTTCTGGTGCTAGCGCTTCTGTCTCTGTCTTGGTTGGCACCTCTAAGGCGTCATCTGCTGCACCTGAGCTTTCATTTGCGATCGCCCCGGATGAGCCTCCACCATCCTCTTGAGAAACATCTTCCTGAGATGATGAACCGCCGAGTGCATCAATTCTTTCTACTAAGCCCTGCCAAGCCGTTTTTACAAAAGGCTGTTTCAGCAAAACACCTGCCATCAACAGAGCCAAAGCTAGTAGCCCCCAGTTGCGCAATTTAGCACCTGTGATCGCCCTATTTTTTTGATAGGGCACAATGGCACTGCTATCTGGCTCATGACCTTCTGGCCAATCATCAAAAGATACCTGAGATGAATCACCTGCTGTAGAAACCTCTGGCTTGGAGTCTTCAGTATCAGTGCTCATCATCTGCGGCAAAGGCGGGAGCAGTTCTAATGACTCTGAACTCTCTAACGGCTCTGAGGTCTCTGAGTTCTCTAAGGGCTCTGTGCTGCTCAAAATTGCTGTATCACGGGCGGCAAACGATTCAGCTTCAACACCGTCGGCTTCAACACCGACGGATTCAATAGCGACAGATTCAATACCGACAGATTCAATACCGACAGATTCAATACCAACGGACGATGGACCTTCGAGATGCGAATCCAGCGCACTCTCAGGTATCATCACCACCGATTTTTGAGTTTCTAAAACCACACTGACTGGATTTTGAATCGGTCGCCAATGGTGCTCGCAAATTTCCGGCAAACGCTGAACTAGGTACTCACTAATCTCACCTACCGTCGTGCACTTGTGCTGCAGAGCCTCTAGGAGTGCCGCAGTAAATAGGCCATGGCGAGTCCCAAAGGTTTCATGGGAGTATTGTTCAGGCTGGCAGGACAACAGCGTCGCCACCTGATACGTTTGGGCAAGCTCAATCACCTGCTGACCAATCGCCTGACCCGCTAAAGATCCCTGGGAGCGATTAATATCCAAAAGCAGTAAAACCTGATTCGTTGGCAAACTAGCCAATGTTTCAATCAAATCTGCCGCAGCTATACCAGTGGATGTCACTTGTCCTGGATCACCATCAATCGGCATCAAATAATCTAGGCCATCTTCCTGAGCGCCATAGCCACTGAAGAAAAGCCACAGGACATCGTCTGCATCTACCTGCTGGGTGATGGTTTGTATCCATTCTGCCAACGCTAACTTATCGGGATAAACCACCTGATGCTCTACAGATATGGTCAGATCGCTCAACAGAACACAGCAATCGGCAAGTAGCCCAGCTTCTTCTGTCAAAAAGCGATGGACAAAGAGCGCATCGTTTTGTGCGTGCATTAGCGGCTGTAAGTGCCGGTACTGGTTAATACCAATGGTGATAGCCCAGTGTTTAGGCATTGATCGTCTCCATAACTGATGACAAGCGGTCAGTTTTACAAACTTGCCATAGCTACCTTAATTTATGAAAAAGGGTCTGCTAGGCTACACTTGCCCTGAAAAAATATCACAAGCACTGCGCTTCGTGTTGCCGATTTTTCAAAAAGTGTAGCGAGATCTTCTAAACTGGGAAACTTGATAGGTAGTTCGTAGTGCGCTGACATTTCCTTTTTTGGCATTTGCCCTGTTGAGAAATGATATAGCCTAGCCATAGAATATCTAACTTGAAGAATGTCCCATATGAAGAATGTCTAAACCTAAAGAATATCTAAACTGGCATTTCTGATAAGGCACTCCAAAAACTCAAGTCAGCGCTAATAACGCCAAACTTTTTCAGTTAAAACTCACTTTTACTTAATCGCATGTGGCCCATTCGCTATCAAGCTTGCCAACCGGGATGTACGCAACCGTTGCTCAGTCATAGGAGCGATATGCGTAGACGGAAAAAACGCCTTGCGGCACGCTCGAGAACTCGCTGCTGGCAACATTCTATAGTCTCAGCAGGGCTAGCAGCCCTAATCGGTGGAACCGGCATCTGGCTAACCGAAGCCCTAATTGCTCCCCAGGCTTCCCAAGCCTACACCTCCCGGCTAGATTTGTTTTTGACTAAGGAGTCTGGCGAAACTTACGAAACGTTGCTCCGTCGGGCTGAAATGGCTGCTCGTGCGGGGGCGCAGCGGAGCTTTGACCAGGATTTATTAATTACCAATGTATCGGTCACGGTCGTTGTGGAAGGCGAAGGCGTCACTGTGCCTATTTTGGCTTTACGGGTAGATCGAGACGAATGGCGTGCTAGACCAGAAACCTATTATTGGGCGACGTACTACCGCACAGCAGAAGCGTTACTCAGTGCACCAGCCGGATCTCTTTAAAGCAGAAATCACATTAAAGCAGAAATCACACAAGTGTAGCGTTCGTTCCATAGCGCTACACTTGTGTGGTTTGTATCAATTTAAGTTAATCAACTTATCAATTAGGTTGCTCAATTAGGTTGATCAATTAGGTGTAGCCGTTGATGCGTATGGCGCTATAGGTTCAGCAATCGCCGGATACATTTGGCGATTGCGATAAATCGATACATTCTCGAGACAAATCTATCTCCAGACAAATCTATCTGTGTATGGATGCCAGCCTAGAGGCAATGATGCCAAGCTTAGGGCTACATTCAATCGACTACATTCAACTTGAGAGAACAAGGAGCTTTAAGAAAATGCTGGGCGTACTGCTACCTGCTTTAGTGACTGCGTTGAGTTTGCTGATATTGGATTGGCTGCTACCGGGAATTACACTGGATACGGTCACAGCGGCGCTGCTGGCATCGGTTTCTATTGGGTTAGTTAATGCGATTATCAAGCCTGTTATTGGTCTACTATCTCTGCCATTGACCATTGTGACCTTTGGCCTATTTTCCCTTGTTGTCAACGGCTTCTGCCTGTGGCTAGCGTCTTTGCTAGTGCCGGGATTCCATGTGCATGGCCTGTTTGGTTTTCTGTTTGGCCCGATAGCGCTGTCTTTTTTGGGTACGACCTTTGGCCACTATCTTGCCGATGGCCGCGATCGCTCACCAGAAGTAATTGACTAAACATTGCTCAGCTTCACCATTCAGCGTCGCGCATGGTAGTTTGACGTCACAGCTTTCAGGAATCGCTACGCACAAATAGCCGTACCCGTGAACTACAGGCCCATTTTAGGTCTAGCGCTCTACCTCATTTTGGGTCTAGCGCCCTACCTCATTTTGGGTCTAGCCGACCTCACAA
>JAAUPS010000337.1 GCA_012033015.1 Phormidesmis sp. RL_2_1 | reverse complement strand
TGTTCGCTTGGGAAGATAAGTTTCGGCGCTTACTAATTCGTTTCGAGCGCATCAGTAAGCTGCATTATGCTTTGAAAACCCTGGCTTATACGATGATCAATCTCCGGCATTGCTGTCAGCGCTAATGGTCTGACGAGCCGCATCCTTTGAGGTCTCGACGAAAGAGGCCCCAGTTTGTGGTGCCTTGAAATCACGAATCTTGGGCAAAGGAGGAGGAAAACGGTCAAAAAGACTTCCTCACAACTCACTAAGGGCTCAATTGCTCCCTACCGTTCAAAATTTCGCATCAGATTTGAACAAAACCCGCAACCAGTTGTATCTATATTCCAATCCTGGGGCATGACCATCCCACGACTCAATCAGCCAACAGATGGCTTCAAGCCATTGAGCAAGCGCTGGCAGAGCATTCGACTGAAGATTAAGCACAGCCTTACCTACCTCCCAAGGATGCACCTTTAAGCGGTCAGCCTCAAGCCTAAGATACGGGGAGCGTATTCAATCAACTACAATTATCCCGAATGTTACGGCCCATGCTCACATAGGCCACTCCTTACAAGGTTGGGATTTTCTCTCCTATATTTTTAAGTCCTAGATTCGTCGAAGAACTGTTGGAAAACGCTATCTAGATAAGGATTATGTAAAGCGCTTGCTCTATTCGATGGTTGGCTCAATTGCCATCCATATTCCTTGAAGTCCATTTTGTCATACTCAGAATTACATCTCTTTTTCTCTAATACTTTGGCAAAATCTGTCTCGGCATATCCCAAGAGCTATGCTAGTTCTTCAACTGCGATTGTATGCCAAGGGTAGCCATCTAGTGTTGGCTTGTATATCCTCTCAATCTCATCTCGTAGTATAGAATTATAGAGTAGCTGGCCGCTTCGCGGTGAGTGCATGGATAGGAGCGCTATCGAAGAATTTACCTGCGCCGAAGATTCATTACTTGCTAAAGTAGCTAAAGTAGTAGAGGCAATTGGTGCAGGCGCGAGCAACAACCTTGCTGTTATCTACATCAGAACTGACGCAAAGACTGCTGAAGAACTCCGTCGAGACCTAGCACTGCTGACGATGCAGCGACACGGGGCCAAAGGTATCTTCAGATGTGCTAGGCGAATGCTTCTGCGCCTTTACAGTCAGCGCCTGATGTGTTTATTTCGCATATGCACTTTCTCCAACGTTCACCTTTGCCGGAAGCGCGTATACACAGAGGCCGCCCAGCACGTGGCTGAAAAAAACTGACTCATCCGAGGTAAAAAAGAAATGTTTGAAGTTGTTGACAATTTTGTAACAAGTGCAATGACATGGATGATCTACGCAGGCCCTATTTGTATGGGAGTTGCGTTCTTTCATTTCGTTGTAACGCATCCAATGCCAGAGAGAAGTGAACCCACTGCTATTCCCGAAACAACAAGATCTCGAACTGCAACAGAGAAGCTTGATGAAGCTGGTGCTCAGGTAGCCGATTCATCAGCACAGATTGAAAAGATTCCCACTGCGCCGCAGTCAAACCATCCTGAAATCGTTTGTGAGCCGATTGACTGGAAGCTCTGGAAAGTAAAAGAACTGAGAGAAACTGCTCTGAGAAATATTTTCAATATCAAGGTTAGAAAAGATGGACGGGCGAGCCGAAAGCGTGATCTGATAAGTCAGTACGAGAAGGCAATGAAGTGTATGGAAGAATCCAGACTTAGAGCGCTCCCTAAGTCTAAGACCATATTCTCAAGGTGTTGATGTGATCAATGAGTGAGGTCTTCGCGATGGGTGGGATGCATATGAAGGCCAGCAGATTCAAGAGGTAGAGGCCGTATCTGTCAACGGCCAGTCCTGGACTCGCGTAATACAGCGCGTCACGAACCTACTGTGGTTTCTTCAGCGGATTAGCCGGTACGGAGATCGCGCTGTTATCGAGTCCCCGCCATCGGTCAGGGAGTTGTATTCTAAACAGCTAAAACAGACGATCGCGCTGTACGAGCCATCCGCAGCAATCTAATCTCGGGGATGGCCCCGATTTTCTGAATGGTCTAATTTTCGGTGGATGTCATCGAGGTCGCAGTACTTCCAGTCTATGAGTGAATTTTGCCAGAGTCGAGGGTATACCCCTTAAGCGCGTTGCGCTGAGTGTGTGACCTATTCCGAAGGCGCTCATATGGAAGACGACAAAACATTTCAAGCAGCCATTCGTTACGCGACCGGCATCTACTACCCGCGCATTGCGGATGCTCCCACTGCCGCTTTCGTTGCCGCCCGAAAGGTACTTTCGCCTGGTTTCTTTGAGCGTCGATCAATGCCAGTACAACGATCCAGTACTCCTGAGAAACCATACAGACAACGCTCACTGCTAACGAAGCAGCGCACTCGGCTATCGAGATTGAGAGCGCGTATCCTGCAAAAGACGCCACTGTTCTTCTTCGAGGAATATCAAGCGAAGCTAGTCGAAAATCCCGAATACTACGGTGTTTGCGTCGTTGTCCAGGAAGGTATTTGCAACGTCAATCCTGGTCAGCGACTCGGATGGCTGGCTCGGGACAGAGCAATTCAGCGCGAGAACGAGATGCGCGCCCAAGGGGCATAAGCTACGCATCCCAAGGCGGCCCTGGCGCTCGGCTTCGCCGTGAGTGCGTGCACACACTCACGGCGAAGTAATGAACCAACAACAAAAGGAATTTCTGATGCAGTTGGAGAGCATCAGCGGCAGCCGCTCTGCCCACAACGTGTTTAGCGACTGGCTGAAGATGTCCGCAGTCGCCTTCCATCAGATGCCATACCATACGGGCGACTTGCGTAAAGACAAACAGTTCTATTCGCTAGAAGCTGATTATATGGAAAGCATCAAGCCTTACAGCAAGGGCGAGTTGACTGTCCTCCGCGAACTGCTTGGCTTAACTATCTCTGCGCATCAGAACCGCTTTTACGACTTCTTAGGCGAGATCGCAGGCGAAGCAAACCTGTTGAGCAAGCGCAGCGGCCAGTTCTTCACGCCTTCTCATATCTGCCGTCTGATGGCTAAGATGAGCGTCGGCAACATCGAGGCGCAGGTGAAGGAGAAAAGCATCCTGACCGTGTGCGAACCAGCAGTCGGTGCAGGCGCGACGATTATCGCCGTTGCTGAAGAGGTAGCTGCCCAAGGCATAGACCCTCGCGCTCATTTGCAGTTCGACTGTACCGACATCAGCTACGACGCCTTCAACATGGCCTACATCCAGCTCTCTGCACTAGGGCTGCAAGCGGTTGTTCGGCACGGCAATACGCTGAGCGGCGAGTACTGGGAGCATCGAGCAACGCCACAGTTCCGACTCTTCCACCAGTGGCTGGAGGCGCAACAGCGACCTCAGCGGCTCGTGCAGGCAATGCGGTTGCTGCTCGAAGATGAGATTCCGTCGAAGGACTGTGAGATCGCCCCAGTACCTGAGCCAGCGACAACTCTCTTCGATGTAGATGCACTCACCGTTGAGAAGATACGAAAGCAGCAAGATCGCCCTCAGCCCGACATCCTTCTAGCCAAGCAAATGAATCTGCTTGGCGGATAGCCATCTACGTCATAGAGCCGCTTTGCAGCGAGTCTATGACGTTATTTCTTCAGGAGAAACGAGATGAAAGCGCAGGATTTCCCAGGACGCTTGAACCATAGCCTAGAAGAGTTGCTTAGCCTGACGAGGGAGGACGACACAGGGTCAGAGCTGGAGCAACAGCTCGGTGCGGTTGATGCTCACTGGGTACAGCACGGCGCTTACGGAATTGTCGAGGGGTGCAAGCGGGACTTGGATAGCCTGCTTGCTTTTGAACGAGGTGAGCGCCAACCGACCAAATGGCAACAGCGGTACCTCATTCCTTCACGGGAGGAGACGCTCGATACCTACTGGCCCAAGATCAACATAATCGACGAATACTACTGCTCGCCAGACAAATAGCCATCTACGTCTACGACAGACGATGCCTTTAGCGCAACGATCATCGCGCTGTGTGAAATGTCGTATGTCAAAGTCGATGGCCGCTGGCAAGCTCGAAGTTAGCTAGTTCGCGGCTTACCGGCTTTCTGGAAGGAGGCAATCCTATCTCATACCTGTCCTCAATGCTGCTAAAGGCGTTGAGGACATTTTCTTGTCTGCTGCGTTGCAGCGATTGTCTGAAACACTTGGAGCAATCCCGATGGCAATAGACCAAGCCACCGCTGACTACGAACGCGAACAAGAGAAAAGAGCAGCCCTTCAGGATGCTTGGGCAGATTGGCATGAACACGAAACATCTGAATCTCTCAGTCAGCCGCTGCCGCCAGTCTGCGCTCAGTGTGTCAACTGGCAAGCCGATAGGCGGCTGTATCTAGCAGACGGTAGCACCCAACTCAGTCCGGGGTACTGCGCGGCGAGAGCAGCGGCTGACCTGCCGCAGATGTCACAGGAGTACGCCGAGCGCTGCCGGTTCTATGAGGAAGACTGTCCGTTTTAAAGCAACCCCCGTATCGCCCCACCTGATTGGTCAGGTGGGGTTTTCTTTTTGCTGCGCAAAGGGTGAATGAACGAGGCTCCCGTATAGGGAGTCCGCCACTGGATTGACATCATGAAAACTGGATGCACTTTGACTGAGATGGCCCAAACCTTGGAGGCACAGCAATCTCAGAAGAAAGACTATATCGCCGACACGAGATCACTGGAGATGACACCTGCGGGCCAGCTCGCGATGGCGCAGCCTGCCAAGGGAATCACCAACGGTGCCACGCACACCTTCGATATCAGCCCACATGCGCATCAGCAAATTGGAGACCGCATCGGCATTCCCGCCAAGTACTACGAGCGGATGCGCACAGTTGCGCCTGCTCTGCTGCAAGCGAACGTCAATCACTGGTTCGCGGCCAACCCAGAGCAGCGGATTGATTCGCACCCTCGGCGGCGAGCGCGCGCCTTCCTCAGCCGCCGCTATCGCCGCTTG
>JAAUPS010000115.1 GCA_012033015.1 Phormidesmis sp. RL_2_1 | reverse complement strand
AGTAGAAGCAAAAGTCAATCGAAATGAATTTTGAATCTAGGAAACAGCAATTTACACCTTTTCAAAAACTTCTCTCACCTCCATTCAATTTTTCAAGCTGAGATTGGTGGACACTCGTTTGCCTGCCTTTTACTGTTCGACAAACGCAAGGATCAATGGTCTGCTCAAATTCCTTTTATCCTAAATGGCCTGCACCCACAGCTTTATAGATCTGAAGTCGAAGAAGCCGTCAGCTCGTTGACGATTGCCCTTTCTGAGTTGATAGAGGGAGAAAAGATAACATTCCATCTAGAATGCAAAAGCGAGACGAAAGATAGGTGTGAAGAGCTACGAGCCTTAGCGAGAAGCGCAACTGCGGGAGCTATCTCAGTTTTAATGCTTGATGAAGAAAAGCGGATTCAAGAGCTTTCTACAAAAGGAATTCGTCAAAAATGGGAGCAAACTGTCTGGGTAACCTGGACTGAAAATAAGGCAGCGCAAAATAGGACTGACAACATTGGGAAAGTGCTTCTAGCCCTCAACAGAAAATATCAGAATTCCGTTCAAAGCTTCGTCGGAACGAAAGAAGATCATCTCAAGAAAACATATCTAAAGATGGGTCGTGAGATTCATGAGTATGGCTATCTTGCTTGGCGAAAATATTCTTGAAACCAAGGCTCAGCTAGGTATCGCACCCATGAATGCAGATGAGCTTTGGGGTTGGCTATGGAGACGATTTAATACGCGCCGTGTACCTGCGATCCCTCACTACGTAGGGATCAAAGAAGTTGAGGGAAGATTGACACAGCAAGTGCCAGATTCAGGTCAAAAAGATCTGTTATCACTACTGATTCAAGGAGAGAAAGGAGAAACTAGCTGTCCAAAACATCGTAAACAGCATAGCTACGTCTACTGTAATGGCAGGGTAGGCAAAGTACTGGTCTTAGAAACAGCTCCAGAAATGTGGCACAGCAGCCGAGAGCAGATTCGATGGATTTGGGAACGGCTCTCTGCTTCCTACATAAGGGATACAGAAATGAGTGTCGAAGTGATCCCTCGCGAGCGGTGGAGCACACAGAACGAGCTTCAGAAAATAACAAGGCAGTCGCATTTTGAACGAAGAAGAGCGTTAGAAGAGGGCACTGGGAAGGTTATTCAAGCTGATATTCAAGGTTCTACAGCCGAAGATGCTTTGCGCAAGCTGCTGACGGGACAAAAGCCTCTCTATGTCGCACCCGTGCTCACTGTGTGGCGTTCTACAGAGCGGGAAGCAGAAGAGGCGATCGCACAGCTTTCTAAAGCATTTGGTTCAGCCGAATGCATTGCAGAGAACGACATCACCTGGAGAGTTTGGCTAGAGACCCTACCTATCAACAACTATCCGCTACTCACGCGCTACAACGCATTTTCAGAGCGGCGCATCACGCTTGATTCCACGACTGTTCCAGGGCTACTCCCGCTAACCTGTCCTCACAGTCTCGATAAAAGAGGCGTTGAGTTTCTATCAGAGCCTGGTGGAAAGCCGCTGCATATTGACCTATTTGCTGAGACAGGCCGGGTACTGATTACGGGTAAGTCTGGTGCTGGGAAAAGTATCGTTGGCTGGCGCTTTATTGAGGATGCACTAGCTAGAAATATTCCAGTCGTAGGCATTGACCTAAGTACAGGCGGTAACTCAACGTTCAAAACGGCTGTTCGCATGTTAGGCAAGGAAAAGGGTTCATATATCGACATCTTGAGCGAGAAGCTAAACCTGCTAGAGCCGCCCGATCTCAGATTCATTGAGGAAGAGCTACAAGTGCAGCGGTTCACCCGGTGGAAGGACTTTATAAGGCAGGCGATTGTAGCGATCGCAATGGGCCAAATCAAGGAGCAGCAGCTACTAGAGCGCGTCAACATCAATTTGTTCTTAGAACCCTGGAAACTTTCTTCGACGATGCTGAAATAGTTGAGCGTTACAACGAGGCAATAGATCGCGGCTGGCAGTCAAAGGAATGGCAGTCGATGCCAACGCTCCACGACTTTTTGAACTTTTGCTCAAAGGAAAAGCTCAAATCTCAAAGCTATTCCGCCATAGATGAGCGAGCAATTAACCAAATTCATTCTCAGGTTGGCGCAAAGCTGCTAGATCCGAATGTAGGTGATGCCATCGGTCGCCCGTCATCAGTCTCGCCTGACCCGCTCATCAAGTTCTATGCCCTTAGCGGTCTAACGAACGAGAGCAATGCTTACATCATGGCGTTGAGCGCTCAGATGGCCTGCTTGCGAAACGCACTAGCTCACCCCAAGAGCCTATTTGTAGGCGACGAGCTATCTGTACTTCTAAGCAAGCGCGGCTTTGCCGATTTGGTCGGAGAAACAATGGCAACAGGGCGGAAAGAAGGGGTTTCCTCTCTTCTCATGACACAGGATCTTGATGCCATTGTAGATTGCAGCGCGGCAGCAAAGATTCTAGCCAATCTGACGACCATCATCACTGGTCACATCACTCATGCCGCCTGCGGCGCGTATATCAAAGCACTCAATTATCCCAAAGAGCTGGTAGGTCGAAATGCCACTGAGAAGTTCAAAGCGAATCGAACCGAAATGTACACACGCTGGATGATTGAGCGAGATGATAAGTTCTGGTTTACCCGGTTCTACAGCCCGCCGCTGATGCTTGCAGCGTTGGCTAATAGCGAGGAAGAGCAGCTTGCAAGAGCAAGAGTGTTAAAGAACTATCCCAAAACACAAAGAGGCTATCTAGCGGGGCTACAGGAGTTTAGCCGCCAGTACGTGAAAGCTATTCGAGGATCTACCCATCTAGCAGACATTGGTAATAGCCCAGATAGTCAGGCCATAGCAAGAACATCGCAAACC
This sequence comes from Phormidesmis sp. RL_2_1, assembly GCA_012033015.1. GTDB lineage: Bacteria > Cyanobacteriota > Cyanobacteriia > Phormidesmidales > Phormidesmidaceae > Phormidesmis. Next base: position 12,870 of record JAAUPS010000115.1, on the reverse strand, counting down.
AGTTCAAGACCCAGACAACTAACGCCAGTGAAGTAGTATGTTTTCTGCACTTTTACTCAGCTCGAACATTCTGATTGCACAGACTACGTTTGTACCAAACGATCAAAGTGCTGCAATAGAACAAACAACTCAGCAAGTCGTTAATGACAATATATTTGGCGGCATTGACACTTCATTAGGATCTGCTCAAAGCATCGCTGGAGAGGCTCAAGAAACTGTTGAAAATGCCGACAGATGGATAGATACAACCGCTGATGGCATAACCAATACCGTCAACGGTACTATTGATAAATACGTTGGTGTTGTAAATGGAGGTATTCAGGATGTACTGGGTTCTGAAACCGTTCGAGACGTTAGCAGAACGATTAATACCACGAATAATACAATCGGCACTGCTACGCAGACTATCAACGACGCACTCGGACTCTTTGGGAAAGCCAAAGGCGCGGTAGATCAGATATTGGGTCTGTTTAATATCCAACGAATATTGGACATGATTAGCTTCGATATGCCAGACATAGCGGATAACACGCTAGAAGGACTCAGCAGTGTAGGCAAAGGGCCTAAAGATGGCACTTCAGAGGACGGAACAGCAGCCACACAGGAGCAGGCTATCAAAGAGGCGTTCTCACCGATGGCAATGGGGTTTCCAGACCCTGAGAAGGTAGAAGCTTTTATCAACAGCTCAGCTCCTAGTCCATTTGAAGAAGCGATATCTAGCAAGACGGGTGGCTCTGGATCGCCCGCTATCAAGCTGGATTTGATGACAAAGTTTGACTCAGACACGGCAAGAGAGATCGCCACCGAGACCGCACTCACCGAAGCAGGACAGAAAAAACTTGCTGAGAATGCGCAAATTGCGACAGCCTCTCTACAGCAGTCCCTAGAGCTGTCCGCTGACTCAGAAACTCAAGATGTCTCTCAAAACATTTTAAGGAATATTAGCAGCCAGCTAAGCGCTGGGCAACAGACCAATACGCTCAATGCTTTAGATTCTCAGCTTAGAGCTAGAGATGACGCCTATAGAAATGTTCTGCTATCAGACGCGGTAGATGAGCTACAGAGCGCACGAGTCGAGTCACGTCGTAGGAATGCATCTGGCTACTCCAGAGTCATCACCCAAGGCAGTCTGTTCACAATGCCCGGACTCGGGCTTTCAACTCAAGGAGAATAGCATGTCCTATAGTTTTCTTCTCGCACAAGAAGGTTCAGAAGCCGCAGCCAGCATTCTGCAACAGTCTCTCGAACTATCAAAAGGAACCGTTCAGGCATGGCAGGAAACCTGGGTCTCTGTATTTGACCCTAGCGATATGACAGGAATGTGGAGCGCGATGGTTGAGACCTCTAAGGTCATTGCGGGCTTTTGCCTGCTCTACATGGCTATAAAGTCAGGCTCAGAGCTGCTTCAGTCTCAAAGCATTGGGAAAGTGGTAGAAATGCTAGCGTTTCCGATAGTCACCGTTTTATTGCTTAGTGGCAATGGAAAACTGCTTGCCTATATCACGCTGGCGACTAGAGAAGTTGGATACTTTGTAGTCAGATCTGTTACTGAACGGCAGGTGATGGGCGTTCGACTAGAAATTGCGACTGAGCAGCTCAAGCGCAATAACATCGGCGTTCAGAGGATTAATCAGCTCTATGGCGAGTGTATCTCTTATGTAGGAGAAGAGCTTACAACCTGCTGGCAGTCTAAAGGCGCAGAAGGAGAGGCTATTATCAATGCCCTTGAGAAAACCAGCAGCGTAGATATGAGTCCCGCTAGAGCTTTTGCCGAAACCGCTATGCTTCTGGGAACTCAGACCGATGGAGCAATCGGCTTTCTATCCGATGCGGGGACGGGCCTCAAAGGGATTGCCAGCTTCTTTCAAGGTGGATTCAGTGAGGTCGTACAAGACCAAGCCTTTCCCGTTATTCAAGCTATCCTCTACGCCTTGCAGTGGGCTTTCGTAAATATGAGTGAGGCCGCGCTTTTGATCACGGCTGTTTTAGCGCCCCTGGCACTGGTCATGTCAATACTGCCTACCGCCGGTCGTCCGATCTTTATTTGGGGTTCTGCCATGATATCGATTTTGGGAATGCAGCTCGGCTACAACTTGGTCGTCGGCATTGTCGCAACCGTCCTCATTAATACAGAAGGCAATGTTGTCGAAGTTGCCTCTAATTTAGGGTTTCTCGCTTTTGCATCTGTATTTGCGCCGCTATTTGCTACGGTCGTCACGACCTGGGGTGGGGCGACATTGTTCAACAGCATTAGTCGTCGGGCCAATGCGATCGCAGCCGTCGCAACAGGGGGCGTCTCAGCCATCATAGGAGGCTTTAGAAAATAGATGATTCAGCTACTGCGCAGAACCAAAAAGAAAGAAACGCTTCCGGCCAAAGCAGAAGATATTAAGCATATTCCAATCCGCAAAGAAAGCAGCGTCATTGCTGTCCTATCGGGACTAGCGTTAGCGCTAGCGGTCAGTGCGCTCTGTAATCTCGTGCTAATCGCCAATAACCGATCTTTGGCAGTCAAAAAAACTGTTTACGTGCAGCAGCCCGATGGGTATACCGGAATTGCACAGGAGTTTGACCAAAATCATCGGGAAGCAGAGGTTATTAAGAAAACAGCAACCACCTGGATGCAGCTCTCTTTTGAATGGGACAGCCAAGTTCCAGGTGCAGATTACGCAGATAAGGGCATCAAGGTAGGGAAGCAAACTGTTCCTACCAAAACCTACCTAGCGTCTTTCCTAATGGAGCCTGGTTTTAGAGAAGAGTTTCTAACGCTACTAGGCAAAGACATTCTTCCTCAGACAGTGTTTTCAGGCAACCACCAATCTATTGTGCGGTTCTACTCCGTCAGCGAACCCAGACAGGTTGCAGCGGCCAAATGGGAAGTAGATATCGTTGCAACTCGCGTGGATAGAAGCGCCAACGGAGAGATCGCAGAAATTCCGCTCAATCGCACGATCACGCTCAAAGCAATTCCGCCGATAGAACCATCGCTAGGAGAAGAAGAACCCCTAGCGTGGCGACGCAAGGTTTACTCGCTGTCTATGAACGGCCTGATGATAACTGAAGTTACACCACTCACAATTAAGCCATGAAAAATAATAACGGATTACACACGACAGACGTTGAAAATGAAGCACCTATCTCATATGAAGAGAGCATCAGCATTGCAGGTGTCCCACCCGATGAAACAGATGAGGGACTACTACCGCCCGATAAACTTTTAGAGACAAATACTAGAAGTATAGAAAGCTCGCCTATTTCTCGAAGTGTTTTGGTCTTTGGCACACTTGGAGTCTTATTTTTAGGTTGGGTCGTCATTTCAAACATCGGTGGGAAAAAGACTCAGTTTGCTGAAACAGGAGATACTCAAGAAGAAACCGCCGTTGAACCAAATGAATCAGATGCTTTTAGAAGCCAGCTAGCACTGGTTGATCAGCAATACGATAGTAACCAGACTCAGCCTGCTAAAGAGAACCCAAAGCCAGAAGAGACACCAGCAGAAGCAGAAACGATAGCAACCCCTGTTTCAACAGCTTCACCTCCGTCAGCTAGCACATCTCCTTCACCTAGACCCCGCACCAGTTGCCCCTGCGCCTAGCAACAGTCCTCCTTCGAGATCAGAGACTCCTGCTACTATTTCGCAGCCACCTGAGCCAGAAGTTGACCCCTTTGAGCAGTGGACAAAGCTAGCAGTGGCTGGAGCCAGCGGAACTGATTTAGCGGTCATTGAGCAGACGCGACCAGTCGCCAGTCACAATTCAAGCTCAGGAGCCGATACCGCAGATAGCTCAGCAGGTTTTGCGATCGCCACTATCGGAGACGAACCACTCGTCACAGAACCAAAAGCAACCTTCGCTCAATGGAGAACGACTGAAGCACCCCGTCCGTCTGTATCTATCAAGCCGCCAGACTCTGAACTAGCCGATGTAGAACCAGCCAATACCGAGCCAGCAGAGCCGAAGTCCGATTTACTCCAAGCGCTTAGAGAAAGCGAGCAGCCACGCACCGAATCATCGGAACCGGAGCAACCATTTGAGGCCGACTTACAGGCGGAAGATAGCGCGATCGCCTTGGCTAGATTAAATGAGTCAGTAGCTAATAGGGAAGCTAGTGAATCGGGTGATGTCAACCTAGAAATAGCTCAAGATAGACAGCTATCGGTGGGCGCACAAGGAATTCTGAACAGAGTCCACAGTAATGGAGGAGACTCTCCTCAAGTCCATCAAATCACAACAGGTACTTCGGCAGCAGCCACGGTAGTCGTGCCTATGGTTTACTCACCCGATAGCGGCAGTGATGATACCCCGTCCTCTGAAAGATTCGCCGTAACGCTCAAAGAGCCTTTGGTAGATGTCAACGGCGTATCTGCGCTGCCAGAAGGAACTGTACTCATTACAGAAATCGAATCTATTTCAGTTCAAAGCCAGGTAGTTAACCAAGCCGTTGTCGCCATCGTCTATGAAGACCGAAACGGCAATATGCGGCAGGAGATGATTGAAAATGGTGTGCTTTCGATACGGGGTAAAAGCAATGCGCCTCTGATCGCGCAGCTATCTAATGGCCAAGACACTATTAGTCAAGACTTGATGTTCGGGCTTTCGAGCGCACTTGGCAATATTGGTAGAACCATCAACTCTGGCAATACGACTTCAACTAGTTCATCTACGACTAACGGCGCCTCATCTACCACAGTATTTTCTAATGGCGATCGCAACATACTCGCAGCGGCTATGGAGGGCTTCTTCGGCGCTACGACCGAACGAATGCAGCAGAGATTAGAACCAGATGACGAGCGCCTGCCCATGTTGGTTGTTCCTGAAGGCGAAGAGGTGAGCGTATTTGTAAATGGCATTCTAAACGTCAATCGCTAAACCCTCAGAACCTGCATCCTTGGATAAACAAAACGGACTGACTCATTGATATACAGGCTTATCCTTCATGAAAAACCAGTACCTAGTTGACGGCGTTGCAGCATTACTTTTGAGCCTTTCTATTGGGTTCGGGGTAGCTTCACCAGCATCCGCACAACAAGCAGCCAATCTTTCGGCAGCTAACAGGGCAGCGGATTCTCTCAGGTTAATTTCCGAAGAGCAGGCACAAGCCAACGCCATACCCGTTGACATATACACAGGCAGAGGCTCAGTTGTTGATTTTCGCAATGGGGAAGTCATTGCCTATATTCAGCTCTCAGATATGTCTGAAATTGTCTACAGCACCAACGCACCGATTGAGAGTGGTCGTAGCAATATGATTGTGCTAAGAGAGATAGAGCCGCTAAATTTTGAAGGCCAGACGACGGCAGCAGTACCGAACCTGATCGTCAGCACCATCGATCCCGAAGGCATTTCCAGAACGTATATATTTGATCTTCATCTCAGGCAGGAACGACCCTCAGAGGCTAGGGGTAACGGTATTGCCATCTTGCCTGCTAATGCAATACCGGCGCGGACAGTCAGAAGGCCCGAGCAGCCCAACGCTCCGACCATCGGATCGTCTTTTGGTCAGCCGACTATTACAGATATTGCAAATGGTCTGGAAATTGCGATCGCACGCGGCTACACAGCAGAAAGCGATCCGGTTGTCTCTCAAGTGCGTCAATTTATTGCCCTAGTAGACAGCGGCCAAACGGTTGCAGCGGCAGCGAGAGCAATCAATATAGATCCGAATGTCTTGAAGGCATTGGGAGATATTGCTATCGAGGCAGATATTTTCGACGGAGCTAGTACGCAGGTATGAGGCTTGCCCAGACTTCTGATAATGCTTACACAGACGCCTTCTTAGATCCGCTGGTTACGGTTTTCAATACGATCAAAGAAGTCCTGTTTAATACACAAGGGGCCGCACTGTTTGCCATTCTCGGCCTGCTGATTTTGATGAATACCTTTCAAGGTAGGCGTCATCATTTGACCTCAGCAGAATGGGCAAAAACAGGGGATAAGCTCAAGGCGATCGCCGCTGCCCAGAAAGCACTCCGCAAGAAGACGCTCAAAACGTATGCCTATGGTGCGGCAGCATAGAAAAGTGGCAGACTCTTCCAGGCATAGCAGAAGCGCTTGCATTCGTCACACAGAGGCTTCCTAGCGTTCTCGTACCGTCTGCTAACCGAAGCATCGTTGTCGTCGGCAAGGCAGGCTCAGGCAAAACTTTCAGCGCAATTGACCCGATGATTTGCTCTGCAATTGAGCAGGGTCATCCGATACTGCTATACGACTATAAGGCAGATGAGAGCGGGGACGGCGGGCAGATTTCGTACATCGCAACGTTAGCAGCCCGCTATGGCTACAAAGTTCGTATTTTTGCACCCGGTCGTCCCTACACCTGCGTCATCAATCCTCTAGATTTTCTAGCGGATAAAGATGATGCGACAACAGCCAAGGTTCTTGCAGAGGTATTTCACAAAAACCTCAAAACAGGTGGCGGGAAAACAGATGCCTTTTTCGGCCCTGCAGGACAACGGCTGATTCAGGCGCTGCTGCAATTTGCAAAAGGCACCATGTACCCGGATTTGGCGATGGCTTTTAGCGTCGCGCAGCTCCCAAATCTGGTAGAGAGACTTGCCTACGCCGCAGAAGAAAATCGTCTGTCGTATTTTGTTCAGGTTAATTTTTCACAGTTTATACAGTCAGGAGCGAGTGAGAAGACATCTAGCGGCATTATTGCAACAGCTAGTGACGTGCTCACCCGGTTCATAGACCTCAGGCTGTTGACTTCTTTATTGGGAGAGACAAATGTTTCGCACATGATTAAAGAAAAAGAGATTCTAGTCTTTCAGAGTGACATCTTCAGGCAAGATGTGATCAACCCGCTGCTAGCAGCTATTATCAACGTCGTCATTAATAAGAACTTTGCCGTCTCTAGGAAGGTGCCTTTGATATTCGGAGCTGACGAGTTCCCGACAATATTCATGCCTTCAAGCCCTCGCTGGCCGAACGAACACAGAAGTAAAGGATTTGTCGGCATCTTCGGCTATCAGAGCTTTCCGCAGCTCGTAGAAGGCTATGGTGAGCAAAACGCTAAGATATTAGCTGCCGCTTGTTCAACTCGTTTTCTGTTCAACCCAGGCGACATCCAGACTGCTGAGGGCTACTCAAAAGAGATTGGAGAAAAGGAGGTCACTTACAGAACAAAATCGTGGAGCAAGACGCGAGGTGACGATCGCGGGCGCAATCGGTCTGTCTCGGAGCAGGTCAGAACCAGGCCACTGATTTTAGCTGATGAGGTAATGAGGTTCGGGGTCGGGGAATGCATACTTATCAACCCTGACTACAATCAGAAACCCATACATTTCAAAAGACGCCTACAAATTCCCGCAAAGGATATCAAACGGAGAAATGCCTGCGAAAATCTTTGGCCGACTGTCAGAGAAAGGCTAATTAAAAATGAACAAAGACGTAGACCTACACTAGACCTTGAGAAACAAATTGAGCTTCGATTCAAGGAAGCTGAGAGGCTCTTACCCATGCCACCTGACAAAGGACAGAATAAAAACGCTAATACTTTCAACGTGCCTCAGTGGTAGGCAAGCTCAAATAGATAAATGAATTTTTAGCTGGCCTGCTGCTCTAACCTGTCTATGCGCCTACCGTTGCCGATGATGGCTGCTAGCTGTAATTGTTGAGACTCACGAAATGCTCTGTTTTCCTCTATCAGCGCATTAATTTGAGCATCGGCGCGATCTAGCCGTGTATTTAAGCGCCCAAACATCTGAGTAGATGTGGAGAATACTTATCACTTGAGTGTTGCACTCTCGTGAGAGAAAAATCATCATATAGCCCCCGATGAGAGTCAAGCGGACGGTTGAAGGATTTTGCCTAGTGAGGTTCGTATGCAGTTGCCGATAGTCGCCCCGGCTCCAATCGTGAGTGAGCACGCTCAAGCATTTCGACATTTGTTCAACGATGAACGTGCTTATCAACACTTTCAGCACTATTTAACCGGCTTAATCGTGCTGGAAAACAAAAGCCTGTCGAACATTAGTCGCTGTACGCTCGCGAGCGCAGATAAAAGCAACCTCTCGCGATTTTTATCGTCAGCGCCGTGGCATCCGCCTGTGGTGAACGACACGCGCATTGAGTATGTGCTCAAACAAACGATTTTGCATCGACTGACTTCATCTGGGTCGAGCCTGATCTTGGATGACACGATGTGCGAGCATGTGGGCAGCTTGTTTGAGTACATCGACCGACACTACAACCATTGCAGCAGTCGCTATCCTTTGGCGCATAACTTGGTGACCAGTCACTATTTGAGTGGTGCCGTGCGGTTCCCGGTAGACTTTGAAGTCTATCGGCGTTACGAAGAAGTGACGGAGTGGGCTACGTTTGTGGCTAAGCACTTTCCCGCCGAAACGATACCGAGTCAAGCAAAGGCTCGAAATCAGTTGCACAAGCGCTTAGACCCCATGTTGTTGCAAGAAGACCCTGACTTTGCGGCACGGCACAAGCTGTTCTGTACCAAGATAGAGATCGCTCAGTTGCTGATTGAGCAATCGATAGAGCGAGGCTTACCGTTCAGCACGGTGTTGATGGACAGTTGGTATCTCTCAGCCGACATCGTGGCGTATCTTGAATCGGTCGATAAAGACTGGGTCAGCCTGCTCAAAGCTAATCGCAATCTCGAAGCCCACAGCCTTCGCATCCAGGATGACTCAGGCCAGCGGCTGACGTTTGATAGCCCACAGATTAAAGTGAAAGACCTACTGCCGTTGATTCCCAAATCGGCGTTTGCTCCTATCCAAGTTGGCCAGCATACCTACTGGTGTTTCACATTCTGTGGACGGATTCCTCGTTTTGGTAAGGTGCGCTTCGTGATTAGCTTTGAAACCGCCGAGCTGAGCGGCACCTATGCGGTACTGATCACCAATCGGGCCGACTGGTCGGCCAAGCAGGTGCTCGCCAAATATTTACAAAGGTGGCCGATAGAAACATTTTATCGAGATGGAAAGCAGTTGCTCGGGCTCGATGAGTATCGTATGCGGACATTTGAAGCCATTCAGACCCATTGGTCTTTGGTGTTCGTGGCCTATTCAATCTTGCACTTGGCTTGTTTACCACCCCCGACTAATGCACCGGGCAAACGCCCTACCCTGCTCGCTAAAACCATTGGGCAGGTCTGTCGCCAGCAATCTCAGGCGCTGATGGAAAAGCTAATTCTGTTTGCTCACGATTGTCTTGAACAAGGTGAATCTGCCGCTCTGGTGTTCGCCAAACTGTTCGATAGGCAGAATAGGGGGGTGCCTGCATGTCCCGCTAGATGACACTGTATTATTTTTCTACTGTGAGAGCACAACACTCAAGTTATCATATATCTCGATGTCAAGCCATGGAGACTATATAGTAGATTCTCTCATCAACGCTCTATAGCCAGCCTGAACGAAATGCTGATCAAACGTTAGTGCGCTATGGATATTAACCTCTTCCATGACTACAAAAGAAATACAATCAACTAATCCCCAGCTTTTATCTTGGTGGCGTTTGTAAAGGTTAAAGCCTTTTTGAAAAAGTAAGGGTGTCAAAGGAACAATAGTGGCTTCCTCAGAAGTCCGAAATTCTTCAATGATGTCAACAGCTTGCATTTTGAATTTGCGAGCAAGCGCATTACCAACTTCTAGAAAAACGCAATCTGTCATCAGTACTGGATAGCTTTCGTAAACTTGCGAGAGCTGCAATGCAGACTCGTGATATTGATCGCGAGGATTTACTAACGCTATGATGAATAGTGTGTCAACAAAAATACTATTCAATCGTTTTTTCTCCGTTCAAGTACTGGTCTAGATTGGTAGAAAAGTCTGCGGGTGCATCAATCTCGATCTTTCGTAAACGCGACATCAAACTCGGTTTTTCTTGTGATACTTGAGAACCTGATTTTGATTTCACGAAGCTTTCGATGATCTCGAATAGTTCGTTAAGCTCATTTTCTTGAAGGCTTTCTATTCTAGCCGTTATCTGTTCTTTGATTGTCATTACGAAAACCTGGAGCGACTCTAGCCTATTGACTCTAGCCTATTATATCGCGAGCGCACCTGAGAGTTTAGGAGCGACCACTACTCAGCAAAACTTCATGCATCTTGGCGATGTGCCAACTAGCCTCTAGCTTCGTACCATTCCTGCCACCAGCGCATGACCCAATAGGCAAAGAGAGCACCTGAAACTGCAAAAGAAAACGAGGCACGATTTCTGCGACCTTCATACAGGCAGTAACCAGCGTATACCAATGAACCAATAGCTGTGATCTTAACCAATCCCATCAAACTATCCTTCGTGATCGACGAGGCTCGCTAGAAGCCGCTCTCTGTAGGTTCTGGCCCAATAAAAAGAGCAATCGTCCGCCTTCATACTGTGGATCGCCATGCTCAAAAAGAGTGCTTATCAAAACCTCAAGCAGCTCGCGCTGTTCAGATAGGGGCAGCAATTTTGCAGCATACTCGACCCTAACAAGGTCTTTGGACTTTAGCTCAGTTGCTTTGCTTACAGACTTCACCAGGAGCGACCTTCGTTTCAAAAAATGATTTGTCCGCTGCTAATACACGCACCCTACGTTTCAAAGCGACTCAGAGACACCCTCCCCAGCAGACATCATGTTCTTACCTGCTTCTGCTAAGACTTGACCGATATTGCTGAAAGACACAGCAGAAGATAGTTCCATAAACCTTGTAGGGTCTAGAGCAGGAGACCACGCTGCCGGAACTGGCAGAGCAAACAGCCTGCCAAAGAAATGCTGCTTCATGTCTTCCGGCAGAGCATTGATAATTCGCTGTAGACTGCGAACGTTTAGATCGCGCTCACCGTGTCTAAACTGCGATATGGCAGCCGGACTGACATTGGCACGATTAGCGACTTCAGAGGCACTCAGCTTTGGCTTGAACGTCCGCAGCGTTTCATGCAAGGCGATGTGTATTTCCATGAGAAAAAGTATATAACTTTTCACTTTTCAAGAATGATTCTAACCCGATTGCAGGATTTTAAGTCAATAATCAATATCTTTTTTGAGGAAAATCCGTAAATTCATTACAAAAAGTTCATCAGCATTCACTTTTACGGACAGGTGTATATCCTATAGTTAACTTGCCACCCTGAAATGAGCGCTTTGGTGCTTACCTGTCGTCACATATCTGCGTTGAATGCCATGGATTTTGAACAGGCGATCGCTCTCGTTAAAGAAAAGAGTAGGGGGCAAGGCAATGAACTTTCTACCCTTGAGGAAGTCGTGCTTGAAGCAGCATGGAAAGATATCACTTACGAAGAGATCGGAAAAGAGCGGGGCGTTAAGCCAAATACGCTCAAGGCTTATGCGTCAGGTCGATTATGGAAAAGCTTAGGCGCACTTCTAAATCAAAAAGTTAGGAAAAAGTCGTTTAAGAAGTTACTAATCGCAGCGATTGAATCTGGACAGTTGACGGCAACTGAGAACAATCCCTTGAGCCGAGAAACTGAACAGAGCAATAGGGCTGGAGTAACCGTTTCCACAGTTGGCGCAAGGCTTCCAGATGTAGCGGAATTTTACGGCAGAGCCAACGAGCTTCGCGACTTGAAAAAACTGGTTGAGTCACACGCTTGCGTTCTCCTCGTAGGTGTTCAAGGAATTGGTAAAAAGTCCTTAGTTTCTAAGCTCATTCAAACTCAAGCTCTGCCCTTCTCAAAGATACTGTGGAAGCCGCTTCACCACAAACCAGACGTGTATGGACTGGAGGCAGAGTTACTAGAGCTGCTAGAAACTTCGGAGGGCAACCGTCCGCTGATTTCGTATCTCCGGAAGGATACGCATTTGCTGATTTTTGATGGGTTCGACTCTATCCTTGAGCAAAAGGATGGCTTGAGAACGATTGACTCGCGCTACATCAGTCTGGTGAGAAGAATCGTTGAGGAAACACCCTCCCAGGTAATTTGCATATCAGAGGAACCCATTGAAGACTTCGATGTCTTAATTTTGAGGGGAGATGCTATTTCGTATACGCTTCGCGGGCTAAAAGTAGCTGATGCTGAGCAGATGTTTGAGAGTAGTTTTGGTGTCAATGTAGAAGAGGTCGTCGAGTCGGTAGGCGGTAATCCCCTACTCCTAAAGCAGATAGCCGCTTGGTCAAAAGAGAGCGTACAAATAGATCCCAGTCTCGTCAACAGGGCCACCGTTCAAAGGGGAGTTGTCAAGAACTGGCACGAGCAGGTACTCGCCAGTGATTATCTATCTGAGTTGGATAGGCAATTGCTGGACACGATCGCACAAACCGAGAACGGCATACCCTACTCTCAACTGCTCACACAATATCCCAACGCAGCTCACCGGATATCGAGACTATTGGCAATGGGCTTAGCTCATCAGAAAATAGAAGAATCAGGCACTCCAAACCTCGAAGTCGACGCCTTCTTTAGAAAACATCTCCTGGCACATAGTTAACCTACTTCAGTTCAGTTCCCCAGCGTCCGAGATTCAATGTGATTCAGTGTATAAACACTCAATGTCTCAACATCTTTGAGCATCCAGATAAGCCCTGTCTAACTGCCCAGAATGTGGCAGTCAACTTATCGTCGATGAAAGATTTCAAGCAGTAAAGCTGCTGAGTACGCCTGACAATCTCTGGTCACCTGTCGAAGACCAAACGTTTGAAGCGATTGACCTATCAACTCAAGCCAACGTCATTCTGAGGATTGTCAACTCTAGCGAACCTCATTTAACAACGTCGCTAATGGAAGCTGTCATAGCACTGCGGCAGGTTCATGCGATCGCACCCAACCCTGGCATCGCCCAACTCATCACAGAGAAAGCGTACTTCACGTTTCAGGCATTACCAGAGCAGGCAGAAGCCCACGCCATGGTGACCCAAAAGATAGAAGGACTGCCCTTGAGTCAGTGGATTGAGCAAAACGGTATGCTTCAACA
>JAAUPS010000114.1 GCA_012033015.1 Phormidesmis sp. RL_2_1 | reverse complement strand
AGTCATGCAACTCGTTGGGGCAACCCGAAGCTGGATTTATCTCCCTTTTTGCTTCAAGGCACTGCCTTTGGGCTCGTCGGTGCTAGCGGATCATGGGGACTCTTACTAGGCGTGCAACAAGGACTGCAATCTCTTTCTGCGAGCCAACAGCCTGCCTTCATTAATTTTTTAGTCAATGGCTTACAGCTCACACCACAACAATGGCTATTGCTACCCTTGGCACTCGCAGGGCTAGGCACCACCATTGGCTTGGTTGGCAGCATCATTGCCGTCAAAAAAGTCACGGCTGGTCACTAAGCCGCATCACGACCAACCGGATAAAACTCTCTCAAACCAAAATTCTTACCATTAAGACAAAAATCTAGACAAAAATCCCCGCTAATGCTGTGTATCACCAAATGTAGGGTGACACACAGCATTAGCGGGGAATGTCTTCGTTGCAGCGTGCTAGGGCAGTGCTAATAAGCTAGACCCATGCTCCGAGTCGTTTCAGCACCTAAATAGACGCGAATACTCAAGAAGTCAGTAGGGCAGGCTGTTTCACAGCGCTTACAGCCAACGCAGTCCTGAGTCCGAGGAGAAGAGGCAATTTGACCAGCCCGACAACCATCCCAGGGCACCATTTCTAACACGTCTGTAGGGCAGGCGCGGACACACTGAGTACAGCCAATGCAGGTATCGTAGATCTTTACTGAATGAGACATGAAGTACAGACTCCAGAATTATGATTGCAATGTCGCTAATCGCTAAAAAAATACCCCGAGAAATTGATTCGAGGAATTTTCTAGCTGCCAGCAGCAGTCGACCGCGAGCAAGGGTTCTCCAACCCATCAGCAGTTTATCCCGCTAGCATGAGAGATTCGACAGATACGGGGACAAAAATTTATGGAATGTAATATTTTTGAGCAGTTTGGCCAAGGGCAACGGCGTTTCTCCTATCAGCGGCTTCCTCCCCCTTATGACAGTTAGGTCATGCTTGCCCCTATCACGGGTCACGCTTTCCTATAAGATGATGAAATCGAAATTGTAGGCTATTTATTCAGCTACTTATCCAAATGTGGGTTCTGTATGGCTTGATAGATGCCCAATGCTAACAAAGCACTTGCTGAGTTGGCGGTCAGTTTTGATGGTTTTTTTGCGCTTTTTGCCGCTGTTTGAAGGTAATTACACTCATGAGTGACGACATTTTAGGAAAGGTTCAGAAAATCGTTTCTGAACAATTAGGTGTAGATGAAGCCGAAGTTAAGCCAGAAGCTAACTTCGCTAACGATTTGGGCGCTGATTCTCTCGACACCGTTGAGCTAGTGATGGCTTTAGAAGAGGAGTTTGACATTGAAATTCCTGATGAGTCGGCTGAGAGTATCAGTACTGTTCAGTCAGCGGTTGATTTCATTAAAGAGAAAACGGCCTAAAGACTCTTTTGTCCCAGGGTCTTTTCAATAAACGCTCTATCGTTTTTTCCCCTAGGCGCAGGGGCTTTGGATATTTCAGGGTTCCTGCTGTGTGATGGGCAAAGCTGGCAAAGCGATAGAAATCTCACTGACAAATACAGCCATCAAATACAGCCATGCTAGTCACACTGCCACAGCATCAGACAGCTACGCCATCAGCCAGCTACGCCATCAGTCAGCTACACCATCAGTCAGCTACGCCATCAGCCAGCCGATACTTAATCGGTAAGATATAAAGGCTTGATTCTTGTGCTTTGATTGCCTTCGCTTTGATTGCTTTTGCGTTAATTGCTTTTGCGTTAATTGCTTTTGCTTTGAGAGTGTGTTTTCACACCCACATGCCGCGCCTTCGTACGCGCCTTCTCTGACGCCCCCATTGTCTTTAAAAATATGGCTAATTTAGAAAAGAAACGTGTTGTCATCACTGGGCTAGGTGCCATAACTCCCATTGGCAATACCTTAGAAGACTATTGGCAAGGATTGCTGAGCGGCAAAAGCGGTATTGGCAAAATTACTGCTTTTGATGCTTCTGGGCACGGCAGTCAAATTGCAGGGGAAGTCAAAGGATTTGACCCATTGGATTTTATGGATCGCAAAGATGTGAAGCGATCGGCACGGTTTGCCCACTTTGCTATTTCGGCTAGCACAATGGCGATCGCCGACGCCAAGCTAGAGATTACGGATCTCAATGCTGAGCAAATTGGCGTCATGATTGGCACGGGTGTAGGTGGCATCAAGGTCATGGAAGATCAGCAAGAGATTTACCTAGAGCGAGGCCCTAGTCGCTGTAGTCCCTTTATGATTCCGATGATGATTGCCAATATGGCCGCTGGTCTAACGGCAATTCATCTGGGTGCAAAAGGCCCCAACTCTTGCCCGGTAACCGCTTGCGCCGCTGGCTCTAACGCCATCGGAGACGCTTTTCGTCAGGTGCAAAATGGTTATGCTCAGGCCATGATTTGTGGCGGCACCGAATCAGCAGTGACCCCGCTGACCTTCGGTGGATTTTCAGCCATGCGAGCAATGTCTGTACGCAATGACGATCCTGATCACGCTAGCCGCCCATTCGATAGAGATCGAGATGGCTTTGTACTAGGAGAAGGTTGCGGCATTTTGATTTTGGAAGAGCTGGATTATGCCCTCAGCCGAGGTGCCCGGATCTATGCGGAGATGGTGGGCTATGGCATGAGCTGTGATGCTTTCCATATGACCGGAATTGCACCTGGCGGTGAAGGTGCCACTAGATCCATTCGCTGGGCGCTAAAAGATGGCGGACTAAGACCAGAACAGGTCAGTTATATCAATGCCCATGGTACGAGTACACCGGTCAACGACCCGACTGAAACGGCAGCGATCAAAACGGTTCTCGGCGATCATGCCTACAACATCACCGTCAGTTCGACCAAGAGCATGACGGGTCATTTACTCGGAGGCTCGGGTGGCATTGAAGGGGTGGCGGCTGTGATGGCGGTAGCCAACGACAAGGTACCACCTACTATCAATTTGGCTAATCCTGATCCGGACTGCGATTTGGACTATGTGGCGCATAAGAGCCGCGATCAAACTGTGGAAGTAGCCCTTTCCAACTCATTTGGCTTTGGTGGGCACAACGTCACTTTAGCCTTCAAGAAGTATGCTTAGGCCGTTGAAATTAGGCCGTTGAAATTAGGCCGTTAAAATTAGGCCGTTAAAATTAGGCCGTTGACCAGCAATAGTTGAAATTAGACAGTTAAAATTAGGCCGTTGACCAGCAATAGTTGAAAAAGGCAGCTATCGACAGTCCCCAACGTGCTCTATTGCTTGGAGAAGCGCCCTATCGATTGACGTCAGTTCCCATGATTTGTGTGGTCTAATCAGTGGTCTAATGATCTGTGCGGCGTGTCACTCCACAGCAACATTGAAAAAATAAGCATTGAAAAAACGAATATTGAGACAAGCAATATTAAAAAGTTGCGTCAACGTTATGAGCTACAACTCATAAAGCCTTTACTAACGGTCGCGGATGTTACAGATTGACCAGTATAATGACTTTGCTAAAAGTCTTAAACTTTTATTTAGGGTTACTCACAGCAGAGACAACGTGAGCATATAGCAATTTTCTGACTTGTGTGCGTTCAGACTGGTTCCCTATCGATTTTCGGTTTTCTCCCCTTTCATTTCGTTTTGTCCTTACTTCCCCCGTTGTTCACTCAAGAAAAAGACTATGGCTGTTGCAACTCAATCGCTTGAAACGCTGTGCATAAATTCCATCAGATTTTTGGCTATCGACGCCGTCAATAAGGCGAAATCAGGGCATCCCGGTCTGCCAATGGGCGCGGCTCCCATGTCTTTTGTGCTGTGGGATAAGTTTATTCGCCACAACCCTAAGAATCCACAGTGGTTTAATCGCGATCGCTTCGTGCTCTCGGCGGGCCACGGCTGCATGTTGCAGTACGCCATGCTGTATCTCACAGGATACGATAGCGTCACGATCGATGACATCAAGCAATTTCGCCAGTGGGGCTCGACCACACCTGGACACCCTGAAAACTTTGAAACCCCTGGTATTGAAGTGACCACTGGGCCTTTGGGCCAAGGCATTTGTAATGCTGTGGGTCTAGCCATGGCCGAGGCGCACCTTGCGGCCAAGTTCAACCGGCCCGACTGCACCGTAGTTGACCACTATACCTACGCGATCATGGGCGATGGCTGTAATATGGAGGGCGTTTCGGGTGAAGCTTGCTCTCTGGCAGGGCACTTGGGCCTAGGCAAGCTGATTGCACTGTACGATGACAACCATATTTCTATTGATGGCTCCACCGACATTGCCTTCACAGAAGATGTCAGTAAGCGATTTGAAGCCTATGGCTGGCATGTGCTGCATGTGGAAGATGGCAATAGCGACTTGAAAGGTATTGAAGCGGCGATCGCAGCAGCGAAACAAGTCACTGACAAACCCACCATGATTAAAGTGACCACTACGATTGGCTATGGTTCACCCAACCGAGCCGGGACTGGTGGTATCCATGGCGCTATGCTGGGCGACGAAGAAACCAAAGCCACCCGCGAAAACCTAGAGTGGAAGTACGAGCCTTTTGAAATTCCTGAGGATGCCTCAGCCGATACCGCCAAGCCATCGACCAAGGTGCTAGCGCTGAAGCTGAATGGAACAAAGCGCTGGCGACCTACCGCACCCAATACCCTGAAGCAGCGGCTGAGTTTGAGCGCCTGCTATCGGGTCAGTTGCCCGACGGCTGGGAAGCCGCCCTACCGACTTACACCCCCGACGACAAAGCCCTAGCGACTCGGAAAAATTCCGAAATCACCCTCAATGCACTAGCGCCTGCTTTGCCCGAGCTGATTGGCGGTTCTGCCGACTTGACCCATTCCAACCTGACTGAGCTGGAAATTTCTGGCGAATACCAAAAAGGCGCTTACGAAAACCGCAACATTCACTTTGGCGTACGCGAGCACGGCATGGGCGCGATCTGCAACGGCATTGCCCTGCACAACAGCGGTCTCATTCCTTATTGCGCCACCTTTTTAGTATTCACTGACTACATGCGCGGTGCCATTCGCCTCTCTGCTTTGTCTGAAGCAGGCGTTATTTATGTCATGACCCACGACTCCATTGGCCTCGGAGAAGATGGCCCCACCCACCAGCCTGTCGAAACGGTTGCTTCCCTGCGCGCCATTCCTAACCTGTATGTCATTCGTCCAGCCGACGGCAACGAGACCTCTGGAGCCTATAAAGTTGCGGTCAGCAAGCGCAAAGCCCCAACACTCATGTGCTTCTCTCGCCAAGGCTTGCGCAACCTGCCCGGCTCTTCGATTGATGCAGTAGCCAAAGGTGCCTACATCGTGTCCGATTCTGACGGCACCCCAGAGATCATTCTGATTGGGACGGGGAGTGAGGTTCAGCTTTGTGAGGATGCGGCTGAAAAGTTGCGTGCTGAGGGAACCAAGGTTCGTGTGGTTTCCATGCCATGCTGGAAGCTCTACGAGGAGCAAGATGCTACCTATAAAGAGTCTGTGCTGCCCAAGGCTGTGAAAAAGCGTTTGGTCGTTGAAGCGATGAGCAGTTTTGGCTGGGCAAAATACTACGGCGATGAGGGCGACATGATCGCCGTGGACACTTTTGGGGCGTCGGCACCGGGTGGCATCGTTATGGAGAAGTTCGGCTACACGATTGATAATGTGGTAGCTCGAGCAAAAGCGTTGTAGGCTGGCCGATGAACGATCAGTGACCATGTTCTACTGAGCATGATCACTGATTAGTGGAACTGTGTCTTTGAGCGGGACTGTTTCTTACAGTCGTACAGTCTTACAGCCTTACAGTCCCGCTAATGGCTGGAGCGCGAGTTGCCAGGGCGCTAGCGTACATCTGCTATCAGGATTCAAGCGAGCATTCAACCAATAATTTGGGCCATTTCTTCGACAACGCGGCGAATTTCTAGCATCAGGATGCCTTGCTTGACATCCAAACCCGCCAACACCAGAAACAGGGTTTCTTCGCCGCAAAGGGTCACAATACTGTGCCCTTGGCTGCCTGTTAGCAAAATGTGCTGAATCGGGCCGCGCTGTAGTTCTTCGCCAATGCGATCGCCGATGGTCATTGCCGCTGCGGCCATCGCTGCTGCACGCGATTCTTCGAATCCCTTGGGCAAGCTTTCGGCAATCGGTAATCCCGTTGGTGTTACCAGAGCAGCACCCTGTACATGGCTAGTTTCTGTGACAAAAGCCTGAAGTTTTTGATTGAGCGCAGCCGTATCAATGGCCATGGCCAGTGTCCCCGCTGATAGGTTGAAACATCTCCTGTGAAGCGGCGAAAACAAGCTGGGAAACCATGGGAATGATCTCCATATTTTGACTGTTGTCCCTACCTTCGGTAAAAATAACCAGCACATAGGGATGACTGCCATCCGCTTCTACATAAGCGGCATCGTGCCTGACTAACGGACTGGTTGCTGAGGCGGACCAAATCTTAATAGCAGCGTTAGTTTTAGGCGCAATGCCTGAGCTGATGCAGCCTGCGGCGGCAGTTGTGTCCATGTTTTGCGGCTGCGCTGACCTTTGTGGCTGCGCTGTCCTTTGCGGCTGCGCTGTCCTTTGCGGCTGCGCTGTCCTTTGCGGCTGCGCCATGACCGCCATCATGGCTTCAGATCGAGCACCACTGACTGACACCCCACCAACAATACTGTGCAGTAATCGAGCGACAGATTCAGTGGTGAGCATATTACGATTTTCTAGCGTTTCTTCTAAAAAATCTCGCTCTCGCCCATAGGCATTACTTTGCCAAACTTTTTGATTCATATTTACCGCTCGTAGCTCAGGCCAGCCCAACTGCTGAAAATACCGGTTCACAATATTGCGCTGCGATCGCCAAGTCACCATCGGCCCTGATGGCAAAGAAGGCCCACTGGTCGTGCCGCTGAGAACGTCTAGTACATAGCTGAGCGCATCTGTACTGGCCTCTGCCACCATGTCTTTAAGGGCAAGCTCAAGATCTAAGGTAGGCTGAATCATGCCCTGCTCTAGCCATACATGGGCCGCTACCAAATAAAACAAACCGACTAAACTCTCTGGGGAAATCAACTCTACCCCCCGGTAGCTAGCGCCCATGGGCTGATACTGCCAAAACGCCTCAGCACTAAGTGCCCCACCCGTATTGACTCGGTAGGGCGGTTCATATGGAATCCAAGTCACCGCAATTTGATTTTGAGCAAGCTGCGGAAAGGTCGCCCAAATGGTTTCTAAAATTTTCTCCAGAGTTGATTGGAGGGTGACATCAGGGGTGTAGAACTTAGCGGGCATAAAATAAAACTGAAGGATGCAGTCAAAATGATGGCGTTTAGAGCGTTGTCAATGTTGTCGATGACAACTGGCTCGATGACAACTGGCCCGAAATGAATAGTCATTGGTAGCCCACCAGTATAGAGTCTGACTTGGCTATAGAGTCTGACTTGGCTATAGAGTCTGACTTGGCTAGCTCGCTGAGCGTTAATATCCTTATCAAATAAATCCTAAGCTCGTTCCCTTGCCCGCGTGCACTAGAGCGAGCTGTTCATATTTTTTGGCATGTTCTATCAAGTCTTCTGCTTCTGCGGCTGAAAGGGGCCGAAAGATTTTACCAGGCACACCCACCACGAGCGATCGCGGTGGCACATCTTTATTCACCACCGCACCCGCTCCTACCATGCTGCCCGCGCCGACCCGCACGCCATTTAAAATGATGGCCCCAATCCCGATCAGACAACCGGTTTCGATATGGGCGCTATGAATCACGGCCTTGTGGCCAATGGTGACATAGTCTTCTAACACCGTAGGCAAGTGAGGATCGCCGTGCAGCACCGCCCCATCTTGCACATTGCTACTGGCCCCAATGCGTACGACATCCACATCACCGCGCACCACCGCGCCATACCAAATGCTGGCCCCTAGGCCAATTTCAACCTGGCCGATCACCGTGGCATTGGGGGCAACAAAAGCCGCTTGGGAAATATCCGGTGCGGGCCAGAACTGACTAGGTGCGCTCAACAGAGGGGCAATTGCAAGGGGTGTAGAGTCAGGCATGATTGGGCTGTCCATTGGGCTGTCCATTGAACTATTTAATGGCATTAATGGCACATCGGATGAAGATGGGTTTAATGAACTCACAAACACAGTCTCTAAGGGGTGCAAAAGTTATAATAGGCCAATAGAAACCAATGGTTAGGATGCTTGGCTCTGCCTCTCAATATCCCATATATGGCCCCGAAATACAGTGCCCTCACTGTCGTCAAACGATTCCAGCACTTTTGCTTACCGATAGCTACCTGTGTACGCGTCATGGCGCATTTGAAGCCAACCCCGACAGCGAAGAGCTAGTGCATGTACAGTCGGGCCGTCATTGGCGGCGATGGGAAAATCAGTGGTACCGCCAGCACACCCATCCTGATGGCATTCGTTTTGAAATCCATGAAGAGCTAGATCGGCTGTATACGCAGGGCTTTCGGGCACGCGCGTGGTGATTGCAGATCGATACAAGCAGCTCATGCTGCCCTACTTAGAGCATGGTGCACCCTGGCAAAGTCAAGGACATGAAAAAATACCTAAGCTTTATGGGTTGCCGGTTGGGTTCAGCGAGCCTGCCACCGTTGTTCCTCGCTGGGACATTATTAATTTTGATCTGGAAAAAGAGCCTGGTGTACCCACCCAATATCGATATCTCAAGATTTTTGAGTGAGGTAAAAAAGGCAGGGTGGCAACCTGTCTAGAGGAAAATAGGCTTTAGTATAAAAAACAACACTGACTTAAAGTTATGGTATGAGCGGCTGCGCTATCAGAACTTTGATCGGACGCTAGCCGTCTTTTAGAGAAATTCGCCTTTTAGAGAAAGAAATTCACCTTGCCAAAGAAATTCGCCTTGTCAAAGAAATTCACCTTTTAGAGAAATTTGTCTTTTTAGAGAAATCCGGTGGAGATACGGCTGTGATCGATGGCTGCGATCGCACTTGCAAAGCTTATGCATCATGCCTCTATTAAAACTGCCAATATCCACCAAGCGGTTGCCTTTTATGAGCAGCTCGGTTTCACCGTAGTCACTCGCTTTACGGCAGGGATTACCCTAGCTTGCTGGATGGAAGGCTTAGGCGGCCGCATAGAGCTGATGCAGGTGCCTGAACCGAGGCCAGCGGCTGATGGGTTTGCCGACGAGCACTATACGGGGTACTACCATTTGTCTTTTGATATGAGCGATCGCACCCCTAGCTTGCCAGAATGGCTAGCCGATCTCCGTCAGCAAATCACAACACAGGGAGGCACCCTCAGAGTTTTACTAGAGCCCCAACAGCAACAAATTGGCGATGATCTGTACGAAGTCGCCTTTTTAGCCGATACAGACGGCTTACCTTTGGAATTTATCCGGCGAATAGGGACTTAAAAGGAGCTTGAAAATGGAGGCTACAGAACAACATGGGCGCTGATTTAATGCCATTTGCCGATAACTGGGCTTACCTTAAAACCGAGCTAAGCTGGTTAGATCGATTGTTAATGCTGGCCATTGCCCGTCAGCGCAAGGAAACCAAAGTCGTCAACAAAGTCGCCGTCACACCTGCCGATCGGGTCAGCAGCCACTGGTGGAAAGGGGTCATTGCCGTCAGCAAACCCGTCTACGACGATTGTCGAATGCCCGCCAAACCAGCAGTTCAAGCAGACTGCAAGGCGATGGGCTATCAGCAGCAGTTAGAAAGCCGCATTCAGATCAGCGCTAAAGATGGGATTGTGCTGGCCTTGCCGTCGCTACGCCATTACTTAAACCTGACGCTCTTTGAAAAAAATCTCATTCTGATGGCGCTAGCCCCAGAGATTAACCGTCGTTATGGCAGGCTCTACCACTATTTACACACAGGTGAAGATAAAGCCGTCGCATCTGACTTGCCCACCGTTGATCTGGCCTTACGCTTACTGTGCCGCAATGATTTAGAACGTCGGCGAGCTAGGGCTAAGCTGACGGGCACTGACTCACTGGTTGAGCGTAAAATTTTGCGCTACGTGTCTGTGCGTCCTAGCACGCGGCTCAGCAGCTATCTGCAGCTCAGCGAGAACTGGGTAGATTATTTGCTCTCTGAGCAGCCTGACCAACATGTGCTTTTCGCCAGTTTGGCAACGCCATCGGAGCCCATTTTGGCGCTACCAGCACCGACGGCGGCAACCCGCGCAGTCAAGATCACACAGCCTGAGGTGGATTGGCACCAACTGATTTTGCCTGCGCCTTTACTCTCGCAGCTACAAACGCTCACACAGCAAACGTCGATCAACCTGCTTAGCCCATATTCTGCCAGTAACGCGCGCGATCGCCCCATCATGCAATCACCCCCTCCAAAAGGTCAAGTCGCTTTGATGGTAGGAGCACCAGGGACTGGAAAAACCATGGCGGCAGAGGCGATCGCAACCGCACTCCACCAATCCCTCAGCGTTGTCGATCTCAACCAAGTTCAGCCCGATGATTTCACCGCAGTGCTCGCCTCGCTAGAGGCTCATCGCTACCCCATCTTGTTAATTAAGTCCACCCATGTTTGGTTTGGTCGCCATAGCACCTTAGCGGTACCCCAGCTAGCCCAATGGCTCCAGCAGCGGCACAGCGAGCCAGGACTGACGCTACTGAGTACGCGCTATTTACACACCATCAAAGCCCGTTGGCGACAGCAAATGGATGGCATATTTACCCTTCCTTTACCCCATAGGGCAACACGCAAGCTCCTATGGCAGCAGGCTTTTGCCCATATTGTTGTGATCAAGCTTGGATTGGGCGACGTTGGCTAAGCAGCTCAAGATGCCGGGTGGGAAAATTCAGGCCATTGCTCAAGATGCGATCACCATAGCCCAGGCGAACAATGCTAAGGCCATCACCTTCAGCCATATCCACCAGGCTCTCACCCAGCAGGATAAAACCTTGGGATCTATGCTGAAGCTGTAGCTGTAGCCCAGCTAGTCAAGGCTGCTTAGGCAATGCTGCCGCGCTTGCGGGCTTCTTTAAACGAGGTGCCGACATTTTTGAGTCCGGCGCGGATCATTTGCTGCTCTAGCAAGGTGAAAAAACGGGTGCGATCACCCCCCCTCACCACCGCTTGATTATGCGCTTCGGCCAGCGCCACCGGATAGCCAAACCCCTTTTGCACCTGGGCCAGCATCAGGCTCAGGGCCGAATCGAGCAGTTCAGCATCTTCCACCACCCACTGCGGCACCTCGACGCGCGCCACCTCTGCCCCCACATGCACATAGCAAAAATACACCGTATGCTCGCCATAGCAGCTCAAAATATTCGCCGAGCTTTTCCATAAAGGCCCCCGCTCTCCCGGCGATAAAGTGGTGGCCCACAGCGCCACATCTCGCAGCGGCGCAAAGCTATGACAAGGGGGGTTGCATGCGATCATCCTCGCAGTGAGTCAAGCAATCTGGACTCTCGTAACAGCACGCTTGCAACCGTAAAAAGTTCAGCGCTTCGCCACTGCGAGAGGCACTAATATAGCCCATGACAGGCACGCGGGCTTGGCGCATTTGCTCCCAAGCGGCTAATACAGGCAGCAGAATTTCGTCACGGGCCTTGGCCGGAATTTGCTCTAAAAACCAATAGATTAAAGAGCCATCGGTCATGGCCAGCACGGGCACATCCGCATCCTGACCACTGACTGCGACTTGACCGAGTTCACTGAGCATGATCGATTCAGCCGCCGTTCGCTTGTAGCCCATCCATTCTTCAGTGCCGATGCCCCACTGCCGAGAAGCATAGAGATCTTCAGGGCGGTAGATCACCTCTGGCAAACTGTCGAGCAGGGGATAGCGGCTTTGGCCATAGTGAATGATCACCCGACTAATATTGAGCAAATAGCAATAGGCGATTTCGTGATGGCTCGGGGAGATTTGGGAGCCATCGGCGGAGACGACGGTGTGGGCGACAGGCGCAGTCTTCAGGGCAATTTGGGTGTTGAGCGGTTCAATGGGCTCGGCGGCGGCGAAAATCAGGCGATCTTGATAGTCTGCGAGCTGCTCGATCATGATATCTTGGCGATCGCCCGCCCGGCGCATCAACCCTTGGGCAATCTCAACGCGTCGCCTAGCCGCCTCCGCCTCCTGACTGAGATGTTTGCTAATGCCTTGCATTTGACGAGCGAGCTTGGTGAGATCGAGCATGGTTTATTCACCCTAGACTTAGCGCCATTGATCGAACTTTTGTACTACTTTCTCTAAGGATAATAGATGAATGCGAGGATCTTCTCTGGCCAGCTCGCGATCGGCAGGTAGGTTATAGCCCCAGTCGGCCAAAAAAAGCTGCACCTCAGTCAGGTCACTTTGGGCTTTCACCGCGGCCAAGGCGGGCAAGCGATCTTCAACGAACCAAATATTGGCAACCCCATGTTTTTCCTTGAGCAGGCGCAGGGTTTCATACTTGGGCCGTTTGACCTCTTTACCCAAAATCCGCTCACTGGGAAAATCCACCCCACTTTGGGCAAGCAGAGCCTTAATAAAACGCCCTTCTTTAGTGCTAACAATGTACACAGGCACCTCACTGGCGAGCAGCTCACCGATTCGGTGAATCATGCCGGGATAAAACCGATGTAGGTTGAGCCAGCTTTGTAGGTCATCTTGAATTTGGCGATCGCGCACCCCATCTAACGCCTGCACAGACTGCGCCTTACTCACCCCAGCCGCCGCCAAATAAGGCAGCGCCATATCCGGCCAGCCCTGCATAAATGTCCTCAGCGCTCACCCCCTGCACCAGCACCTGAATCAACACAGGCATTTCCCAGCCCGTTTCAACCACGGGTCGCAACGGATAAAACCTATCGGCAAGGCCCTCCGGCGGCCGATCAGCCGAGGGCTCAAATAGCTGAGTATACGCCTGCCAAGCGGTTTGAAAATACTCAATCAGGCCATCACAAATCACCCCGTCAAAATCAAACGCAAGCAGTTGCGGCGCACTCATCCGTACAGCAGTAGTCATAGAAAAGGTTCTCGCGACCGACAAACTCAACCAGCATAATCTACCTTAAAATCGCCAAAGACCTTGACTCACCCAAGACCTTCATCCACCCAAGACCTTAATTCGCCAAAGACCTTCACTCGCTAGAATAGAAAGACAAAATCAGCAGCCGTGGGTATGAGCGTTTCCTTTTCTGATGAATTTGATGTGATTGTTGTCGGCGCAGGCCATGCAGGCTGCGAGTCGGCCCTAGCTGCGGCCCGTTTGGGCTGCCGCACGCTGCTGCTCACCATGAATTTAGATCGCATTGCTTGGCAGCCTTGCAACCCGGCAGTCGGTGGCCCGGCCAAATCCCAGCTTGCCCACGAAGTTGACGCCCTAGGCGGTGAAATTGGCAAAATCGCCGACCGCACCTACTTACAAAAGCGCGTTCTCAACAGCTCCCGTGGCCCAGCCGTATGGGCGTTGCGGGCCCAAACCGATAAACGCGAATACGCCGCTGTGATGAAAACCGTGGTCGAAAACCAAGCGAATTTAGTCCTGCGCGAAGGCATGGCCACTGACTTGGTACTGGGCAAAAACAACGAGATTATTGGCCTAGAAACCCACTTTGGGATGGCCTTTGGCTGCAAAGCTGTGATCCTTACCACGGGCACCTTTTTGAACGGCACCATTTGGGTGGGCAAAAAGTCTCTCTCGGCTGGGCGAGCCGGAGAGCCCGCCGCCATTGGCATGAGTGAAACCCTCAATCGTTTGGGCTTTGAAACCGGACGCCTGAAAACAGGCACCCCGGCCCGCGTGGACAAGCGCTCAGTCAACTACGCCGCCTTAGAAGAACAACCCGGCGATCCTGACGTGCGCTGGTTCAGCTTCGATCCACAGGCGTGGAATGAACGCGCACAAATCCCCTGCTACATGACCCGCACAACAGCCGCCACCCATCAGCTCGTGCGAGACAATTTGCACCTATCGCCTGTGTATGGCGGCTGGGTAGAGGCCAAAGGCCCCCGCTACTGCCCCTGCATAGAAGATAAAATTGTTCGATTTGCCGACAAAGACAGCCATCAAATTTTTATCGAGCCCGAAGGTCGCGACTACCCTGAGCTATACATTCAAGGGTTTTCGACTGGGCTACCCGAAAACCTGCAGTTAAAACTGTTGCAAACGCTCCCTGGCTTAGAAAATTGCACCATGTTGCGCCCGGCCTACGCCGTGGACTATGACTATCTCCCCGCGACCCAGTGTTTTCCTACCCTGATGACCAAGCAAGTAGAAGGCTTGTTTTGTGCAGGTCAAATTAACGGCACCACAGGCTATGAAGAAGCTGCTGGGCAAGGTATTGTGGCAGGCATTAATGCGGCGCGATTGGTCAAGGGGCAAGCGATGGTGGTATTCCCACGGGAAGGCAGCTACTTGGGCACATTGATTGACGATCTGTGCACCAAAGATTTGCGCGAGCCTTACCGGGTGCTAACGTCGCGCTCTGAGTATCGGTTGATTTTGCGCTCGGACAATGCGGATCAGCGGTTAACGCCGTTGGGGCGTGAGATTGGGCTCATTAGCGATCGCAGGTGGCACCTATACTGCCAAAAGCAAGCCAATATCACCGCTGAAAAAGAGAGAATGCACAGCACCCGTGTGAAAGAACACGACGACATCGGCCAACACATTTACACTGACACGCAACAACGGATCAAAGGCTCGGTGACGCTAGCTGATCTGATTCGTCGCCCTAAGTTTCACTACCACCACTTAGAAGGCTACGGCCTAGGCAATGCCGAACTCACCCTAGCCGAAAAAGAAGGGGCCGAAATTGACATCAAATACTCAGGCTACATTCAGCGGCAACAAAAACAAATCGATCTGATCTCTCGTCAAACCAATCGTCCGTTACCACAGGATCTTGACTACATGACGATTGATACACTCTCAATGGAGTCGCGGGAGAAGCTCAATAAGGTGAAGCCAATGACTGTCGGGCAGGCGACGCGAATAGGCGGGGTGAATCCGGCGGATGTGAATGCGTTGTTGGTGTTTTTGGAAGTGCGTGATCGAACAACTGATCGAGCACCAAATCAAACAACAGATCGCATAACAACAGCTAACCAGGGGAAAAACCATGAAGCGTCGTTGGTTTAGCTGGCACTGTTAAAGATGAGCTAATAAGATAAACTGCTTACCAAAGTTCTCTTAGGAATTGCGATCGTAACTTGGATCGGACAACTTGGTTGGAGCGCACAACTTGGATCGTAAGTGCTCGCATCCACTACGGTTTCTGTAGAATCCTCAGCTAAGACAGTATAAAGTCTTTAACCACCACCAGATATTGGCCCTAGGGTGTGGGGCTAAGGTGAGAAAGGGTGCAACAACGCTCATGAGAACAGAATGGAGCTTCCTCACCGATTCCTGTGCGACAGGCCAAGACGGCATAATCTGGGAGCGTTGCGCCCCTACAGGCTCTCCTTTTTGCGCTCTAATTGCTCAAGCTGCCGCTTTGCCCATTGGCGAAGCTTTTCGTCATTATCATTCTCGGCACGGTCAGCCAACAGCTCATGGGTCTTTGGATTTGAGGGATATTGCTGAATAAGAATTCGCAGCGTTGTTTGTCGAGGGTTGGTTTGCATTGATCCCAAAAATCCCCCTGAGCGCTTAAAGGGATGATTGATACTGAAATCGCACCAAAGATTAAATAAGGTTGGGTCGTTTTTCCAGCCCTGTGCTAGGGCTTGGACGGCACTGCGGCGCACCGCCCAATGGTCATCGTTTTGCGCCCGGTCTTTGAGCAGGGTTAAGGTGCCAGGGTCGTTTCTCCAGCCCTTAGCCAGCTCTTGGA
>JAAUPS010000113.1 GCA_012033015.1 Phormidesmis sp. RL_2_1 | reverse complement strand
GTCGTACGGCGCTAAGGAATGCTCACCAAGACAGCGGTGAGACCCTGCGTCGTCGTACGGCGCTAAGGAATGCTCACCAAGGCAAAGTCAGAATGCATCCTTACTTTGCTATATCCTGGCGTTTCTATTCGGGCGGATTGCTTTTGCAGCCAATGGCTTCTTTGAACAAATTCATAGATAGGTTTACGCAGTGGGTCACTGATACAGTGCCGCAGGTGGTGCCGAAAAAAATTGTCCAACGCCTCTGTTGGGCAATTTTGGGCTTGATATTGGCCAATGCATATGGCTATTTTTTCTTGACGGCTGACTCTTTTTTGGAGCAGATGCTGGACTTGAACCGTGAAAAAAATATCCCTACGGCCTTTTCCGCTTTATTGCTGTTAATCTGCGCGGTGTTGCTCCGCCAAATTTACCGCGCTAAGCAAGGAGACGAATTCTTTTCTTACTGGCGAGGGTTATCGATTATTTTTTTCGGCATGACGATAGATGAATGTCTCATCATCCATGAGCATGTTGGTGAGGTTATCGATATGTTCATTCGCTATAAAGGTATTTTTTATTACAGTTGGCTAATTCCAGGCATCTTATTTGTCCTGGCATTTACATTTGTTTATCTTCGCTTTATTGCCCACTTGCCGCCCGCGACACGGCGGCGTTTTGTCATAGCAGGTGTTGTTTATCTTGCTGGCGCTGTCGGTATGGAGATGATTAGCGGCTATTACGTTTCCCATTATGGCTATAGCAATCGAGAGCTACGAGCCATTCTCAACGGCATAGAAGAAGTGATTGAGATGTTGGGCGCTGTTTATTTTATTCGCGCTTTACTTTTGTATTTGCAAACAGATGTTTATCGTCAGAGCTGTTTTAACCGGCCTGATCAGGTGGTTTGACCCTATGTTGGTTTGATCTGTTTGTTTGATCTGTCTGGTTGATTCTATGTGTTTCGATTCGAGGCTTGCAGAATAATTGCCTATGCAAAATTCACAACTAGGCATATCAGAATCAGGCTTTTCCGATGTTGCTGCGATTGTGACTGCGATGACTCATGAAGAGCGTTACTGCATTGAAGAAACCGTTCGAGCGGTGGCAAATGATGGCGCGATCGCACAGCTTATTTTGTGTGTTGAAAGCAGTAATTATTGGATTGAACCAATACTCAGTGATTGGTTAGTCGATTCGAGAATAGAAATTGTTCGCTTCTCCATGGCGCCACCAGGGGCCATTCGAAATCAAGCGTTGGCTTATGTCAAATTGCCGTGGGTGGCCTATTGTGATGGCGATGACATTTGGGAACCAAATAAAATCGCCATTCAGCGTCAGGTGGCAAACGACACAGGTGCAGACTTTGTCGGCGCTGATCACTACATCGCTAACCAAGCAGGCGTTGTTTGTGCATTTGCCCTAGCGCGGAACTTGCCAGTGACCTCATCTTGGTTAGTGCGCACTGCGGTGATGAAACAATATCCCTTCAATAATACTTTGATGATTCGAGAAGACGGAGATTGGTGGATTCGTACCCATGGCAAAGTCAGCAAAGTCAGGTGCTCCAGGATACTGCTCCGCTATCGTGTCAGATTGATGAGCCTGAGTAGTGGCACCCGCTCAAAACAAAGAAAAATAAAAATCACGACCCTGGCACGCTATCCCATCATCAAGTGGATAATTCTGGCTCTGACAGGCTTGATCTGGTTTGCCTATCGATGCAGGTATTATGTATGGCTGAAAAGCTGGGAAAATGAGCAGTCCGAGGCCATCAAAAAGATGAATCTATTAAATGAACCTACAACAAACATATCTGGCAAATCTTAGGGTGCTGATTTGAGGGCTGCTTTGAGGGCAATGCAAAATTCACCGACAGCAGCTAAGCCCGCTTCAGATGAGCCGGTTGCCAGTCGCTTGACAATTGCACTACCCACAATCACGCCATCGGCACCCCAATCCTTGAGCTGTTTGGCTTGGGCGGGCTCAGAAACACCAAACCCTACCCCCACCGGTTTATCGGTAATGTGGTGCAGCTTGCTGATCAATCCTTCAACTCGATCGGCAAGTTCTTGCCGCACACCGGTCACACCGGTGACGCTCACTAAGTAAACGAAGCCCCGAGAGCGTTGGGCGATCGCCCGTATTCTTTCCTCAGTTGAGGTCGGTGCCACCAGCAAAATCACATCTATGCCCATCTCCGCAGCCGGTGTGAGTAAGCCCTCCGTTTCTTCCAAAGGCAAATCAGGCACCAGCAGGCCCCGCACGCCAGCGGCGTAAATATCCTTCAAAAAGTCTCAATGCCACGATTGAGAATGGGGTTGTAGTAGGTGAATAAAACAATAGGAGCCGATAGCTGGGGGCTCACCTGCCCAAGCATTGAGAGCACGGCTGTCAAATTCACACCGCGCTGCAAGGCCCGCGTCGCCGCCGCTTGGATTGTCGGCCCATCAGCTAACGGGTCAGAATAGGGCACGCCTACTTCAAGAATGTCAGCACCGTGACTATCGAGCACTTGCAGCGCTTTCGCTGTAGTGGCTAAATCTGGATCGCCTGCAGTCACAAACGGAATAAGGGCACATTCGCCTTTTTCGCGCAGTTGATCAAACCTTTCTTTGACAGACACCATAAAATTTATATTTCAAGATTCATGCTGAGTGGAGATGGCGCTTACCGGCCTAGTGGCTTACCGGCTTAGTTGATTACCGGCTTAGTTGATTACCGGCCTAGTGGCTTACCGGGGCGCTTACTTAACAGAGCGCTGTGCAGATTCTGGCTGAGCTGTTTCTAGCCGTTCCTGCTCAATTTCAGCTTGGAGCTGGGCCAAATCCTCTGGGCTCATTTCCTCTAAACGCTTTTGCAGTACCGCTTCTTCGTAGTCTTCGAGCTGCTGATAGTAGGTCATTTTTTTACCCAGCGCCCTGCCCAGGTAGGTCGCTGTCCAACCTAGCAGCCCGGCGACAAACACCACTTGGCTCCAAATGCCTGCTGAGAGGCCATCTAACCCTGCCCACGAAAATGCCAAATACAGCAAGCCACCAGCCGCGAACACGCCTACACCGATGCCAATGACGTCGATTCTTCGCATTGCGATCGCTAAACCTCGCGCCGATTAGGTCGAAAATTCAAAAAGGGGCTAAGCAGCAATATGCCAGGGAAAAACACCAATACCAACCCGTATACTCCCAAGCGCTCCAAAGAGCCCGCAGTATGAAAACGGGCCTGAAGATAAAACATAAGCGCTGCTGGAACGATGACTAAATAAAGCGCACCTAGTACAGCATAGGTGCCTAGCGTTAGCAGCACTGAAGTCTCAATTGCAGGAAAGGCCATCGTTGAATCTTTAGGTGAGGGTGGATCAGCAAGAAGTGGTCAGCTTCACGATTGCAATGTTCACTATACATAGTAGAGCCTAAGCTGCTGTGCAAGCACATCTTTACTTCAGATTAATTTGCATCAAAAACTGGTTGCGTCTGTGGCCGCTTGGTGGTGGAATAGACTTCTGTGAACATGCTCATAGTGTTTGCGGGGGCGTGGCGGAATGGTAGACGCTGCGGATTTAAAATCCGTTGACTGTAAAAGTCGTGAGGGTTCAAGTCCCTCCGCCCCCATCTGTAGGTGCCCATCTGTAACCGTTGATAGCACGGCAAGCGGTGTGGCGTCTATAAAGTCTATAAAGGCGTCTATAAAGTCCATAAAATAGACTCAGCCTAAAAAAAACAGATTCAACGGCCCATACGCATTTGCTTGCCTACCAATTAGACTTAATACGACTTTTGAGGGCCATATCGGGCAGCCTAGAGGTGATCTAAGTTGCCTTGTATGTTGCGATGGTTATGGATGACCCGTTTCAAAATTCAGCACCCAATTCAAGACCTCATCAAGGCACCCGTTCCATGCCGCCTGAGTTCTATTTGGCTCAGCAACAGTTTTACGACGATCTTTTAGAAGCAGTCAGACAACAGCCGCCGGTCGAAGCCCTAGCGGAATTTGAGGATACTTTTTTCGGGCACTGCCACACGCTGAACGCTGACGTGTCGCCTTTCCTGTATAAGCTTTTATTTGCTAACGATGAGGCTGAGTTTTGCCACACACTCAAGCGAGCCTGTTATATTTTTGTCAACAACTGGGATCTTTCGCGCCAAAGCGAGATGGTGCATATGCTGCTAGAACTATTTCAGCAGCCAGATTTACAAAAAGACACGCTCTCGCCCATCATCAACCGCTTACGGCGGTGGCTACTCAATTTTGCTAACAGCCCAGATTTTGAGCAGCTTAAGCTATTTGCTGTGCAGCGCATTGGCCCAACCGAGCCCGGTAGCTGGAGCAGCCGCTATGTGGCTTACCAGCTCATTGCCCAGTATGTAGATGAAAACAACTCGCTAGAGCAGCGAGCGGCCGCTCGCACCATGTCACGACGACTTAAGAATAAGTTCAAGCATGACTTGGCGATGTATACAGCCTTTTCACAAAATTCCTCGCGGCTCAACCACAAGTATCTAAACCCGACAGTGTTAGGAGATGAAGTGCTGCGACTGATTAAGGCCATACTGATGTGCCGAGGGCAGTTTAGCCACCGCAATGTGGCTCGATTGTTTCAGCAGCAAACCCATGATGCTTATTACCAGGACTACAAAGAAAGCCTGCTGGAATATTTGTGCTTTTCGATGAGTCATCCCAATTTTGTGACGGTGATTGAGACAAAATTGGGCAAACAGCTCTCTCAACTCTACCGGGAGCATGACGAAAAGCTGGTCAATCCATCGCTGAACCTGCTGACCTGCAATCGCCTGATAGATTATGTGATCACCGAAGATAAGCATCAGCCTTCTACATTATTTGTGCAGTTGCTGTCTCAGGGTAATCCCCTCAATGTCGCGATATTGCTGCTGAAAATTGTGTTACTCTCCCCCAACTCTCAGCTCTATTTGGAGGCACGTTTGGCGGATTTAATTCACTATTACAAACCATATATGGAGGCTGAATGTCGCAGTATCGTTCAGTTTTTAGAGATTTTCGGGGTCATATTTGCAATCTATAGCGATAATGTGGAGTACAACTTGGTACAGGTTTCTGGGAAGCGAGATGGAATCCCAGGCACCCCCAGCACAGACGAGTTTCGTATTTTTTCACGTAGTTTTAGAGCAGCGCAAAAGCGAGCCAAAGCGGAGTGGGAAAATCGTCAGGCGCAGGACTAGTGCCCTACATTCCTAACACAGCAGCATTCCTAACACAGCAGCATTAACTGATGCGAACTGTGGCCTCATGCAGGGCCGCTTGGTGCACCTGCTGCCAGGGAATGTTGTGCGATCGCGCCACTTTGGCACAGTCCTCAAACTCAGGCTGCAAATTTAACACGGCCCCACCGACTAGCGATCGCGCCACCTTGATGGCAATCTCACCATAGGCTGTCGTCACGCCCACCATTTCACGCCCCAGCACAGATCGTTTTTGGTCAGTGCGCCGAATCCCTAGCGTCGTGGTTTCCTGAAAAATCAACGCCTCACAAGCGGCCACCGCTGAGTCAGGGCAAAGCACTGTGAGCAATGTTCCGAGGCGATTTTTTTTCATCGCAACAGCCTGGGTAAAAACATCTACTGCCCCCGCTGTAAACAATAGGTCAAAAACATAGCCAATGGCCTGAGGGGAAATATCATCTAGCTGCGTCTGCAGCTCAACGATGTCTTCTACTGAGCCTTGTACAGATACAGCGTCTGCTGCAGGTACCGCTCCTGCGACAAACGCAGAGCCTGCTACAGAGGCACTTGATAGAGAGCTGGCAACCGAGGCACTGGCAACAGAGGCACTGGCAACCGAGGCACTAGCGGCATTCTGCAGTGGGGATCTGGGCACACCGACCCTAAGATCGTCTGTGCTACCAATCCATAGGCGCAAAATATTCGGTATGGCTAAATCTTGATTGCCAGCGCCTAAACCAATGAGGCGTGGGGTAAAGCTCGGGGGTGAACCAAAAGATTCAGCCAGGGTAGCTGCGATCGCGCATCCTGTCGGTGTCACCAACTCGCGAGCAATCCCATTGCTGTACACCGGCATCTGATTGCTCGCCATCATACTCAGCACCGCTGGCACAGGCACAGGCAGCAACCCATGGTCACAGCGCACCGTACCGCTCCCCGTCGGCAAAGGCGAACATACCACCGCATCTACCTGCAGCCAATCCAACCCCAAGCAAGTGCCAACAATATCGACGATTGCATCTACCGCCCCCACCTCGTGAAAATGAACCTGCTCCGGTAGAATACCGTGGACAGCAGCTTCTGCTTTTGCCAACTGACGGAAAATAGAAAGGCTCCAAGTACTCGCGCGTTCAGGTAAATTCGCCTGAGAGATCAGAGCTTCAATGGCGAGCAATCCCCTTGCCACACCCTTGACCACATCAGCAGAAGACGGAGGATGGCTGTGGTGAGTATCCCCATGGTGATGGTCTTCGTGGTGATGGTCTTCGTGGTGATGGTCTTCGTGGTGATGGGTATGTTCGTGGCTGTGACCATGGTATTTCTGATTGATCCCATCTACGAGCACATCTACATGGACTTGAGTAGCGGCTTGTCCGTTACGCAAAACAGACTCAGCCCGCAAGCAAAATTCATTGGCAATGCCTAAACGAGCAAGCTGCGTTTCTAAGTACGCCAAAGGAACACCAGCATGAACTAATGCGCCTAGGCACATATCACCGGCAATCCCTGTCGGACAGTCTAAGTAGGCTAACGTTTTCATAAGCATTTCGTCCTTGGCGGAAAAATACATTCTGCCAAGAGAGAAAATAAAAGGTCAGTCTACGTCAAAATAAACCTTTAAATTATCCCTTTCGGCCATGGCTACCCTTTATAACATCCATCCTAAAACACCCCAACCTCGAGACGTTGAAGCGGTCAAAGACGCGCTGCGGCAAGGGGCTATCATGCTCTATCCCACTGACACGGTCTATGCCATTGGCTGCGATCTGACGGCAAAAAGTGCCATCAAGCAAGTGCGACAGCTCAAGCAACTGGCTAACGATAAACCCCTCACCTTTTTGTGCTCTTCACTGTCGAATATTGCCAACTATGCCCATGTCAGTGATCCGGCCTATCGCATTATCAAGCACCTGATTCCTGGCCCCTATACCTTTCTTTTGCCAGCGACAAAGTCAGTGCCCAAACTGGTACTCAACCCTAAGCGACGCACTAGCGGTATCCGCGTACCCAACAGCCCCCTATGCAAGGCCCTGATAGAAGCCATAGATAATCCCATCATTTCAACGTCAGCTTTATCTATTGCTCGTAATTCTACCGAAGACGATACCGAAGCTTTATCAAAAGCAGAACTGTTTGACCGGATGGAGAAGCTGGTAGACGTAATTGTAGATAATGATTCTGAACTCAGCTATCAGGTCTCTACAATTTTAGATCTCACCGGCAGCACGCCTTTAATCACTCGTAAAGGGCTCGGTTGGCAGGACGCTGTTGAGTGGGGCGCAGAGCTATAACTTTTTATAGATTAGCTTTTTGCAGATTGTTAACCTGATCGTTGTTGATATAAATCGTCCACCTCGAAAACCAATTTAGGCATAGTCTTGGCCGTAGACCATTAGCCAACTGTCACAGCAGGCTTAAGCCACCTAGACGCTTAAAATGTCTGTTGTTTGGAACGCCCAAAACCTTGTTCATCAAAGCCCTCAGGTTGATCTATAAAAAAGCAGCGCCAGCGCTATTGACCCTGTTTTAGGGGTGGTGCTACAGCTAATTGCAATACTGCCACATAGATTATGAGGGATTGGATTAACCGTCTTTAGAGTGAAACTGTTAATTCAAAAGAGCCAAGGCGAAAAAACTCACCCTAGCTGTGAGCTTCTCAGGGCTTTTGGGGGCTACTGTTGCAGTCTACTGTTGCAGACAGCGGCTTCCGGGCAACGGCTTCAATGACTTGCGCATCACTCGAAAAGAACCATGAATCCATCTACCCTCTCTAACCTACGCTCTACTGATCAGCCGATTTCAAACGACGTTGTTTTTTATACTACTGATGCTCAGCTAGGTCATCCGGACGAACCTCAAAAAAATTGCGCCCTGACGAACAACAGCCCAACCGCCTTAGCTGAAGGTGATGAGCAAACGCTGTGTCCGGTAGACCAAAAGCTGATCGATCTTTTGATTACGGACATCAACCAGCATATTTCGACCAATCAAGCCGTAGTGAATGCTGTAGCAACCCGCTTGGCCATTGAGGTGAGCCGCATCTGTCGGAAGAGTCGGCGGATTCAGGCATTGGGTGAAGTAGCAGCTTGGCAGCGATCGCTGGCGCAAAATCGGGTTGCGAAGTACTTGGACTACTACCAACTCGGATCACGGCAGGGCCGAATTGAACTCCATAGCCGCCTGAGCGCGATTGCTTATCGCTACATTGCCCCGGCTAAAACCCAACTCGGATTCCAAGGACGCTGCACCTTACTCGAAGATTTCCTGCAAGGCTTTTATATTGAGGCGCTCAAAGCTTTTCGCCGAGAGAATCATCTTGACAGTGCGTATCAGCCGCGCACTCGCTTAGAGTTAGCCGAATATATGGCCTTTAGTGAGCATTATGCTAAGCGGCGCATTTCATTGCCCGGTTGTTACAATCAACAACTGCTGGTGCTCAGAGCCCAAGCCTTTGCTCGACGACTACCGGCTGAGACTTCGGTGGATATGGAAATGGCAATGGATTCGCCCAAAGGGACTGATGAAGCGTTTTTTCGCTCTCCTGCTGTCCAACAGGTTCGTGAGAAAATGGTGGCAAATACGGTTGATCCGGCTGAAGGGGTTTTGCGCGATCGCATTATCAACGAGCTTATCGACTACCTCCAAGAGCAAGATCAACAAGCCTGCGTAGACTATCTCATCCTTCGCCTACAGGACATGGCTGCCTCAGAGATTGACGAAATCTTAGGGCTGAGTTCTCGCGAGCGCGACTACTTACAACAACGCTTTAAGTATCATGTAGAAAAGTTTTCTCAATTTCACCGTTGGGAACTCGTGCATCAGTGGCTAGGAGCTGATTTAGAGAAAAATTTCGGCCTCTCTCCCAGTGAGTGGAAAATCTTTTTGTCAGAACTTTCTGAAGAACAAAGTCACCTGCTTGCACTCAAACAGCAACAGATGGAAGACCCTGACCATGGGCCGTCTAACAAAGCGATCGCCCAAGCCCTCAACTGGACAGTCAAACGTGTCGATCGCCGCTGGGGAAAGCTTGTTAGCATCGCTTGGAAAGTCCGCAATCAGCCTGTTACCCCCTAGATTTAAGCGATCTAGACGTAACTGACTGAAATCTCGCTCAACTCGCTCAACTTAATTAGCCAAACTTACATTTGAGTGAAGTCAACCTCAGACGAGCTTTGCTATGCAACAGATGAAGGGACAGATCGTGGAACAGATGGCCGAACAGATGGCGCAACAGATGGCGCAACAGATGGCGCAACAGAGGATTGCTCTTGATCACTAATCGTTTGGTCAAGCAGCCCGTACCAAAGTTCAGCAAAGGTTGAAAGCGACATATCAATGTCCTGCAACCCCTGAAATTCAGCAAATGCCTCAGCAAAACGCCTATCGGTCTCTTTGTGGGCATCTGCTATCGGGATCGATAGTTTCTCTCGGCGAGCGGTGAGCAGCGCAATGCCCGCTGAATCATATTCGCTGCCTAGCTTCTGCCGAATTTCTGGGCTCAGGTGAATTTCTAGAATATTTAAAAGCTTATTCTCCAGCGATCGCTGTTGCACCGCACTGACCGCATCCCAAGATGGGTGTCCCAACACTTGGGCAGCTTGCTCGCAGAGGTGAGCGAAAAAACCATCATTAATGCCGAGCGATCGCAGTCGATCAGCCAGTGGTGCTTCTACACCAGGCGAATCATTCGGCAAAGCCGATACCGGCGGTATGGGAACCAGCTCATTGGAAGGCTCTAATTCAGAATTAGCAGGCTCAGAATCAACAGGTTCAGAATCGTCAGGTTCAGAATCGTCAGGTTCAGAATCGTCAGGCTTAGAATCATCAGGCACCCTTAGCTCTGGCACCACCACTTCTACAGGAGACGCTGCTGAAGGAGAAACCTCTTTCATATGGCCAAACGAAATCATCGCGGCGATACTAGCAGAGGTGACAGCAACAGCAGTAGCTGCCATCAAAACTCGAACACCCAGAAATCCCTGCCCAACAGAACCGTGCTCAACAGAACCGTGCTCAACAGAACCGTGCTCAACAGAACCGTGCCCAACAGATGACACCTTTTCAGAAACAAAAAGCTGGCCGTGCTGTTGAATACAGCCAACAACCAGACGCATCACCTGTTCTGCAAAATTCACATTCTCTTGAACAAACATTCTGTACAGTAGCTCCCGATATGATTCGAGGCACTGCCTAATCACATCGGCTTGAAATTGATTAACGTGTAACGCCTGTCGTCTTTTTTCTAAAGCATAAAACTCATCAAGAGGAATCACCCTCGGATGATTGTGAACTAACTGTTGAGCATAATCTAAACTGTATGCTTCGATTTCGGCATAGTCGGCCATCTTACGTGGGGCTCTCTAATAGTTTTTTAAAGGCAAAGCTCTCAAGACACAAAACTCCTCTTGCCTGCGGCATCAGCAATACCAAGGAACGAATCAACCGTATATTTACTATAGTACGCTTGAACTATTTGTCAATACAAACTGTGATACAAATTGCAATGCATCGGGCGCATCTGAAGGTTCGGGGAACCTACATCTAGATTTGCGAGAATAGACATAGAAAAAGGGCTTCCCTCACCAGGACAAGCCCATCACAAAAACCTACTCCTATGTTAACGCCATCTCCCACAGAGTGGCCTGACCGACCAGACTGGGCAGAGTTACTCGACAATCTTCAAAAGAGTGAAACGCTTGCGGCCATTGTCATCGCCGCTTGGCACATCGGCTTGTATGTGGCCCGAACCTTGGTAGAACAACAGCTCAACGACCGCGCCCAGCAACCCACGTCTTGGGGGCAATGTCCCGTCTGTGGGCATCGGTTACACAGTAAGGGCTTCGTCCCTCGGCAAATATTGACCTTAGTGGGACCCGTGAGCTGGCGTCGTCGGGTGGGCCGTTGCCCACAGGGCTGTCGAGGCAGTCAGTCAGCCCCCTTTGATCAGGTGTTAGGGATTGAAGCCTATCAACAAAGTTCACTAGAGCTCGTGCGGGTGGGCTGTCTGTTAGCCATCTTTGTGCCCTTTGAGTGGGCCGCTTGGCTACTGTCTCAACTGACTGGCATTCGCGTCAGTGACGACAGCCTATGGCAATGGGTGCAACGCTATGGCCAAGTGGCCATGAACCGTTGGGAGGCCGACGTCGAAAGCTGGCAACAAGGACAGTCTCCAGTGGTTGAGACCTTACCCGATGAGCTAGCGGCCATGCCCCTGTTGATTGCCGCTGATGGCGTCAAGGTGCCGTTACGACCGCAGCGGGGTACCCCTGCGGGAAAGACCGTTTGGCGAGAGGTCAAAGTGGCCGTGCTGGCCCGATTGAGTCAGCGGGTAAACCGCAAGGGCAAGCCCGTCACCCGACTGAAACGACGGCGATTAGTGGCCGTTCTCGGAGATCTGCCCATGTTTCGGCCCCGTTTACAGCTTGAAGCCCTGCGACAGGGCGTTGAAACCGCTGCCCAAGTGGTGTGGCTGAGCGATGGGGCGCGAGGCTTTTGGGGCTTATTCCAAACCTGCTTTGCCCACTTGGCCACAGGCATTCTCGACTTCTACCATGCTGCGGCTTATCTGTGGCAGGCGGCTGACGCCTATCACGATGGCAATCCGGCCCGCACACCCCAAATGTGGTTTGAGCGACTTCGACATCAACTGCGCCATGGCTACGTCCATCGCATTTTGGATGAACTACGCTGGCTCAGTCGGTCGCCCAATACCGCAGCCGACACGAAACCGATCTTGAAACGAGTACATGACTATTTCGATAAACACCGAGCGCATGTGCAGTACCAAAAGTTCAAAAAACAAGGGTTTCCGTTGGGGTCTGGCATGGTCGAAAGTGCTTGCAAGTGGCTGATACAACAGCGCTTTAAGGGCGTGGGTATGCGCTGGAGTGAGCCAGGGCTCAACCGTTTGTTGCACTTACGGGTCGCCTGGATCAATCAGCGATTTGATTCTCTTTTTTCCCAGAAGTCATTGGGGCTACCCTTGATCTCCCCTAACCGCTAGATGCGCCCACCTTATGGGAAAAGTAGATATGTGCTAAGAATAACGGCTATCTAACTTATGAATAAAAAGCTATTCAGCATTGCTTTACTACTTTCATCAATTTCTACTCTTTGTCCTTACTTAACTCACAAAGTATACGCACAGTCTTTCTCCCAAAGATCTTGCGAAGTCTTTGGGACAGCACCTCTCAATAACAGAGAACTTATAGCTCGCAAAACGGCGGCAGGGGACTGGTTATTGCCTCCCACAGCCCCAAGACTAGATGCCAGTTGGGAGAACTACGTTGTAGGCAATGGTTCTCTCTCTGTAACGCCGAATGGAAGTGCTTCGGGGACTGCGTTTCCTTCTGCCGCTCGGAGGAGAGGTTCTTCTGGCCGCTTCTCTAACGTAAGACCAGATGGTCTTCTCACTGGTTTCTATCCTTATAAATTTAGGATAGGACGTAGAAGGTTCGGCCCAGTTGTTACTGTTCCTATTCCTATCCAAAACTCTATTTTCTACGAAGCAAAAACAGGCACTACAGAACTTGATGGAACCAATGGATCTGGATCTCAACCTTCGTATCAAATGCTAGGCTTTCTTGATGCTCTTGATAGAGAGTTTAGCAAAATAGGCAAACTACTGAAGCAGCTTTTCGTAGCGGTAGAATTGGGGGAATAGGATACTTT
Source organism: Phormidesmis sp. RL_2_1 (assembly GCA_012033015.1). GTDB lineage: Bacteria > Cyanobacteriota > Cyanobacteriia > Phormidesmidales > Phormidesmidaceae > Phormidesmis. The sequence goes on along the minus strand of JAAUPS010000113.1, from coordinate 2,919 downwards.
CTGCTAGAACCTGAAGCTCCGCCCATACCTAAATGGTATTTGGGATGAGCAGTAGCTCACGACTAGCTCAGTCTTACTACCGAGAAGACGCCAACACATACAACGTGGCAGTTTATCGAGCTGTACCTTGCGATAACATTGCTCTGGGAGGGAGGCTAGGAAGTAGCGACCTAATTCTTGGTTCTGCAATATTACTCAATCCTGAGATACTCAGCAATCCTAGCTATCGAGGAGATCTCTCTGAGGCTTTAGTTCCTGGAACTGTGGTAAAGGTAACTAATCCACCTAATCCACCTAATCCGCCAGGTGGAGGAAGTTAATAGACGAGTTTAGTTTTTAATTTCTCTGGAGAATAATTTGCATGAACATACAAAAAAGACTGGTTGCCTTTGCGTTAGGAAGTCTATCAGTGTTTGCGATCAGCAGAGTTTTATCTAGCTATAATAGTACGACCGCAGTAGCTGCAAGTGATTCTACTGATTCAGCTTGCTATATGACAGATGACCAGGGAAGACAGATAGATCTTTCTGGACTCTGCTCCACCGGCTCCCTTAATTCTGACGGAAACCCGAATCCTCGTGAAAATACGTATTTGTTAGAGACTGAAAGCGGTGGATCAGTTGAAGTGACAGAGTCTGAGTATATTGATATGATTGCACCTCTTCAGGTGGCCATTCAAGCTCAAATCGACGAACAGCGTGCTGAGTCTGGTCTGCCTTCTATAGCAGAAAATCCTACGTACGATGCATTGAAGAAGCTATGTCAAAATCCAAACGAGTGTACTCAATCGAATATTGACGAGATTGTCTTCGGTGGTGGACGCAATTAAATGAGTTTGGTTATATCTGGAAAGTATTTAAATCCAGACAGTATGTATGCCCAGCACTCTCGGCCTTCTGAACTAAAGGGCATAGCTATTGCAGACTTGGGCTGCGGAGGAATTTTTGTTAAAGCTTCGGTTCAAGATACTGTAGAAGCAATCTCTCAACTCTTTGCTATCAGTGAATGGGTTCAAAATTGTTATGGAAAGCATTCAGTGATTTCTGAAAATCCTGCACTGCTCGTATTCCAGTTTTTGAATAGTCCTTGGACAATAGTATTGGAAGCTATACATCCATATTCTATCGAGTTTACGGATACGAACGCTCAATCTATCTCAAAACAAACATCAGCCGAGGTTATCTGTTGTACATACGATTCAGATAATATGTCTGAGTACACTGTGTTTGATTCAGGAGAAGTGATAGAAAAGCTAGAGTATATTGATACGAAAATAAAAGGTTATGAAAACGCCAACGGAGATATTGATACTTTATTAGACAATTTAATAGAGAGAGGAGAAGAAATTGTCAGTGAACATTACTGTAGATACTTCAGTGCTTCTCAGAATATAGATACTGTTTCAGTATATGAGAACTACGATACTCTACAGAGAATGCTAGTTGAGAGAGAAGCATTCCTTCCAATCATTGTCTGGAAAAGCCTCAGATAGTTGGTTTTCCTCTAAGTTTTACTATTGATGGCTTAGACGCAAGCGACTTTAATAGAATAGATTTTGTCTTTATAGAACGCTAGTAGTTATCTTAATAGCCCTTGACCTACCTCATGCTGCTTGCACTAATTCTACGTTCGCAGTCATAACTTAAATAATCGCTGAGACACTATTAGGAATTTACTGCCTGAATAGGCATGCCCAATCCTATCTTTTTGTCTTATAATGGCTGACTCGCGTAAGCTCAGGCATTATAGAGCCTTCGATTTGACCGCTTAAAGCCCACCAACCTAAATGGCTAATTTGTCCACAGTCAAACCAAGTAAGCGTGTATACCAAGTATACGACGAATAATGGAACTGATATACCGTTTCTCTGCGGTGACTTCCTTGCGTATACAACTAACAGCGCAAAGTAGCTATTAGCTCCTAGTATTCCTAAAGAAAGAAACTCATCTACGAACAGGTTGTGAGCCTTGGTAGAACCTGTTGGAATCATGAGCCGTTCTCCCGTAGACCTCTGGCAGAAAGCCTCGTAGTCTCCTAACTCTGTAAGACTTGTGCCCTTCGGACAAGCGCGATCTGCATACACGATTGAATATCCACTGAACCCCCATCCTACCCAAGGCCTTTCTATAAATCCTCGCCACGATTTCTGCCAGAGGTAAACTCTGTCAGACGTAAAGTGCTTAAGGGCAGCCTCAAGAGGCGTTGAAGCATATAGCTCAGCGTTTGTTATACGACGTTCAGCCGTAGCCCAACCAAAGCTTATAACCCCTATTACGCTCAAGATGATTAATGTTCGCTTTATTCTTTTACTGTATGGAACCGTCACAACGATCCATAGCCAACCCGCGAGCATCGCAAGCATCGCTCCACGCACTTGCATTAGGCTGAGAGTGACTGCATAAAGTGCTGTCAAAACTAAAGCTACTATTGGCGCTAATAATTCCTTTCTCAGCGCTACTAAGCCTAAAACAGCGCCTAGCGCTAACGTAAAACCTGCAATTCCTTTGTGGGAGTAGAGGCTAATAGGCTGATGATTGCGGTAGACGGCTGTCGCAAGCACATGGGATGTTTCTGGCCATAGCTGCCCTGAGTGTATCGTGTAGTCAATTTTCCAATCTATTAGCTGAGGATAAGCGCTGAGAGCTATCAAAGTAATTCCTACAAGGATGCCTCGGATCTGCCAATAGAACAGCTTGTGATAGTGCTGCAACACAAGGCTGTTTGTTAAAGTAAAGCCGGACAGCAGGAACCAGTATAACCAGCCGTCAGCAGTGATACCATGTCCTAGAAATGACCGGATAGGGAATGGACTTGATAGAGTCGAGAGTAGCCCAAAAGTTAAAAATACCGACCAAGCTAACGCTTGCTGTCGCCATTGCTTCGTGACAACCATCTGTCGCCGCACATTCCATAGCATTG
>JAAUPS010000336.1 GCA_012033015.1 Phormidesmis sp. RL_2_1 | reverse complement strand
GACAAGGGTTCTAGCAATGAGGTGGGCTCAAAAAAGTGACCTATTACCGCAGACAGGACGTAATACGCCTATGTATAGAATTGGAGAAATTTTGGCCTTTAAGGCTAAGACCCAGGCTGGTGCAGGGGTCTGAGGTCTAAAGTCTGGCCAATCCGCTCCGCTTCATAAAGATAAGCCCCGTAAACATTGAGGTGCTTCTGGCGCGTAGGCCAGATGGATTGGAGGTCTTCATCCGAAATTTCAAGACCATCATTTCTGAGCTGCTGGACGACCTTATCGATGTAGACGGTATTCCAATGATGATCGCATTAATGACCAAGTTCAAAGCGCCGACCTGATGGAGCAACTGCTCATCCTGCTGAGAACGCAGCTCCGCTTGGTTGGCAAAGAATAGATGCCCGCGCAGACTATGCAATGCCTCGCCCTTATTGAGCTGCCGCCCCATCTTGCGGCGCTTAACCGGATCGCAATACCAGCGCAGAATATGAATAGTTTTAATCAGCTTGCCGTACTCCTGAAGCGAGCGCATCAGGGGGTGCTTCCTTGGAAACGCCTGTAGCTTCTGCACAATCAGCGAAGCGGTCACCCACCCGGTCTTCATCGAACCCGTCAATCGCAGCATCTCATCCCAATCGTCAACAATTTGCATTTCCTGGATCAGCTCTTGTATATGGGCTTTGAGCTTAGGAAACGTCTCCATATCAATGTCAGCAGTGTAGTAAAGCTTTTGGTCAGGCAGATCGCGGATTTTAGGAGAGAAGCGCAGTCCCAGTAAATCAAAAAGTGCGAAGATTAGCTCTGTATAGCCTGCGGTATCAGTGGTATGTTCCACAATCGACAGCTCTGTTTCATTGTTGTTGATCTCATCGAGCACGTAAGTCGAATCGCGAGTCGTTGTCGTCACCGGCTTAGAGCCATATTGAGAGAATTGATCGCTCGTCCAGCTATAAAAAGTTACCCCTTTTCGATAGCCAAAGTACTTCGGCAGCGCCCGCGCACTGCGGATAGACCCCTTCGCCGGAAACCGCTGACCATCCGAAGATGACAAGATACCACCGCCCCAGAGTTGGCTGAGCGGCAGATGAAAGTGATGATTAACCAGTGCTTGAATGGCCCCCTCCAACGTCTCATCTCGGATATGCCAAGTGTTGAACCATTTCAATCGTCGGTAATCTAGGCCAGTCGAAGTCGCAATCTGCTGGAAATCGAGATTGCAAGCCTGCGCGAGTAAACAAGTGTAGAGATGCTTTAACGATTCAGGGTCGCGCCGACTTGGCGCGTTCAAATGCGTCAGCGCCTCTGAGAACTGAGTCCAGCTATCGACCTCCACCAACAGGTCAGTGATATTCACACGGGGTAGGCGATCGCTAATCGTTAGCGCCAATTGTTTGAGCGCCAAGGTCTTTTCCTCAGCCACGAGCGGCGTCAGCACCAGTCGGCCCGATTCCTCTCGCAAGTCGCTATCCTTGGCTTTCAACAGCCCTTCGACTTTTGCCATCAGGCCCGCCAGCTCCTGCTTGCGCTCCTCAATGCGTACCTTGGCATCAAGCGGTGCCCCCATCAGTAGCGCAATCTCCTCACGATTTTCCTGCCAATGAGCCTTGGGCATTAGGTAAGTCGAAAGTTCGTTGAACCGCCGACTGTGAATCAAATAAACATTCCCAGAGCGTAGCCGCTGCCTAAGTTCCCAGAGTGCCGCCAGCTCGTAGTAGCGCCAATTGATCGCCTTGCTCGCATCTACCTCACCGGCATCAATCACGTAGGCCCGCCAACTCTTCAAAATAAACTCAGTTGGCGCATCGGCTGGCAGCTTGCGCCGCTTTCCCTGGTGAATATCTCGAATTAATTGAAGCGCCTCAAGTAAGCCCCGGTCATCCCCTCTAGCGCGAAACTCAAGCGTTGCTAGGAACTTGGCAGAGAACGTACGGACTTTGCTGTAGCTCTGACAGAAGTAATCGACATAGGCATCATTGTCAGGACGGATTAGCTCTGCGGCTTCGTCGAGTGAGCGCTTCAGATCCTCTCGGCTAATCACCTTGAAGGCAGCAGCGCGTACTGCCTCATCTTCAATCTCCTCATCCAATAAAATATGGCCAATGCTGCGGTAGGTTCTGAGCTTCTCGCTTAGGGTGCGCGTCGCCCTCAGTCGGTCTGCTTCGAAATTACGTTTGGCCTTGCGATAAAGCTCCCATAGCCGCTGGTTGACCATCTCAATGAGATCGTCAGTGAAGTTGTACAGCGACTGCTTCAAGAACGCGACTAGCAGTGGATAGCGTCTTACCTCATTGCTGCGCTGTAAGGATTGATTAGTCGCCCGCGACCCGACTTTTGCTAGATGGTTAAGGTGGTTGGGATTGAGCTTACTCAAGTCCCAGTCCTGCGCACCCTGTTTTTGTAAAAAAGCAATCTTGTCTAGCGTCTCCAGAATCTGCGTTGGATTGTGGTCAGTTGGCGTCCGCTGTAGCCATGACAGGCGAGTGCGATCAATTTCAGCATCGACGACAAGGAGCTTATCCAAAGCAGCGCATACCGTTTGGGTCAGCAGCGGCTTCAGGATTTCGTAAGTGGCCTCCTGCGCTTGGTGGCCAGCGGTGGCCACGAGCTTTTCTAGCCGGGTAGTGCCAATGCGGATGAGCTGATTTTGCTTGAGCCAGTCGCAAGCCACCTGAAACAACAACAACGGCTTGTCATGCTCTAAAGCCCGCGAGAGCAACCACTTTTCTAGCGACAACAGATCGAGTGGAGTTGCTCTTCGATACCCTAGCAGAGTCTGAATTTGCCGCTGGTGCTGGCGTTGTCTACTGCTCCGCTGATTGTAGAGCGGCAGTACCTCAACAGACAGTTGCAGTTGCCCTGCAACGTATTCAATAACAACTGCCGGAATCTGTTGCAGATCTTCAGGGAAAAAGCCTAGATAGCGCAAGCAGCCCACCTGCAACCCGAATCCTAGCTGATTGTGCGCTCCTCTTAGGAGCTGCATCGCTTGGCGGTCATCATCGCAGAGCCAGAAGAACTTATCTAGTTCATCGGTTTCAATCTCTTTTGGGAAACGATTAAGACGGGCATGGTCTGCATCTGAGAGGAACTGAACGGGCATGAACTTCCGCCTCTAAAAAAACGGGTTGACCGCTATATGCCAGCCGGTTACTTAGCGCCTTTATAGGGTTGACCGCAGTGAGGGCAGAACCGAAAGGTCAATGAGTGCAAAGGCTCACCGCAAGCACCACAGGAATCCTGCAAGCCGGTGCCACAGATGAAGCAATATTGGGAGCGAGCATCCGTCCATATCGGATCTGGCGCGGTGCCTGCTTGCCAGCACTGCGGGCAAAACTTGAGCGAGGGGCCGAGCGTTCCTGCCTGCCCTCGGGTAACGGCTTCTAAATAATCTATCGGCACCTGAAGCGCTAGTGACAGGCTACTGAGCGTCCGCCGATTCAGCGTTTGCGTTTGGCCGCGTTCAATCTTTCCGAGGCTTTGCTTATGGATACTGGCTTGTGCTGCGAGGGCGAGACGACTCAAACCGAGTGCTTCTCGCTGGCGGATCACATAATCAGCCAGTGATTCTTGGGCTTTGGGGAGCTGATGAGCATTTATAGTAGACAATAAAGCTTACTTCCAGACGCATCTAATGGTGCTATCGTAAGGCTTATAAAAGCCTCTGTTTATTCCTTCAGATTGTCTTAATGGCATCTCATACATTAGCAACCATAGCTACTCGTTTTCTGCAACGCCCTGGGCTAGCAAGCGGAACGCTTAGAGCCTATGAATCTACGCTCATGCCTCTTCTCGCAGCGTACGGCAGTTGGCCTATTGATCTGTTAGAACGTAGCGAAGTTGTTGAGTATTTGCAGAGCCTAACGCATCTTGCCTATACGACCCGGAGAAAGCATCAAGCTACGATGCAAGCACTGTTTAACTTTGCCGTTGAGCAAGGTTATTTGAAAGCCAATCCAATTGTTCGGCTGAAGCAGCCAAAGCCTGACCCGCAGAAGGGTGAGCACGGTTCTGACGATACGATTCGCTATCTTACCGAGCCTCAGATCAAGTGCCTGTATCGGGCTGTCGAATTAGATCCTCGAATGACGGCGATCGTTAGTTTGTTGCATCGTAGCGGCGCTCGTATTTCAGAAGTGTTGCAGTTAAACTTAGATGACGTTGATTTTAAGGAACAACGTTTTCAAGTGCTTGGCAAGGGAATAAACAAACGCTGGTGTTTTTTCTCACAAGATACCGCCGCTGCCCTATCTGAATACATTCGTGACGGGCGGCATCCTCGTAGCACTGCGCTCTTTACTGCCCAGCAGCCGATCTCTTTAGAGACTTCTCGTATTAGCTACCGGCGTATCCACCAGTGTTGGGAATCGCTAATTGCACCCTATCTGGAGCTGAAAGGCGCTAGGTTGCATGATCTGCGCCATACTTTCGCCACTGAGCGCGTTGGCTTGATGGGGATTGAAGAGCTGAGAGCTTTGATGGGACACGAGAATATTCAAACGACGCTGCGCTATCAGAAGGTAACGTCTAGACGAGCAGAATCAGTGGCTAAACAAGCTTTAGAAACGCTTTCATAGAAGCTTTCTTTATCGAATGAAATCATGGCTTTGTCAGGGACTACAGAGTCTTATGTATTCTCTGTAGCAGCAAACCGTGACCTCGCCCCCTGAAACGATGCTACTGCTGACTGAGCAAAGCTCTGTACTGACCTCACGCAAAGGCTTTTAGGCTATATGCCGAACGCCTGTACTTATCCTAATCTTGGGCAAGCGGCAACTTTTAAGCCGTGAAACCCTTCCCTATCAATCGATTCAGCCTTAAAAGCCAAAATTTCTCCGATTCTATACATAGGCGCTCATGACTGCTCGGATCTATCTGAGCACCAGCAGTTAACCGAGGCTTTACTCGATCAATCCTTTAGGTTATCAGCCCTCGAACCTAAAATGTAT
>JAAUPS010000335.1 GCA_012033015.1 Phormidesmis sp. RL_2_1 | reverse complement strand
TATTTTTGATTTGAATTCTGGACTGTACTGTCGGCGTTTTTTACTCATGAATAACTCCTAGCATTTTTTGAGTGATTCAGAGCTTAGCTACCTGTCTAGTTTTTCGGGTCCACTATACTTTTAATGTCTCAAAATAGCGTTATCAAAACTTATAAGAGATTATGAGACACGTTGTTAACGTTCCGGTTGAGCGGCTGCCAGCAACCTCTGCATCATACCAGGAACTTTCGGCAGTCCGCTCCGACCGGGTTGTTATGCGGCGGCTTTACTCACCACGCTGCTGTTTTCAGACTCTCCACTTCTTGAAAATGAGCATCGCGTGTTACTAGAATCAGATCATGCTGTAGTGCAAGGGCTGCAATCCAGACATCATTTTCAGGTAATGGACGACCCTTGAGCCTTAACTTGTTTTTGACCTCACCATATTGCCGTGCGGTTTCAGCGTCACACACCAATATTGTGCTGCCAGCAACTAATTCATCAACTCTTGCTAAGTTTACTTCAACTCGTCCTGACTTTCTGGCTCCATAACACAGTTCACCAACGACAATGCTTGGAATGAAAACTTCACTGGCTTGGGCAAGATTATCTTTGACGATCGCCTCGTCTGCAAAAAGTGCAATAACGATGTTGGTATCGAGCAAAAACCTACCACTCATCGATATCTACCCGCTCACAATTTTGCTCGATCGCCTCACGCATTAATTGAAGGTCATTAGAGGGAATTGAACCAGCGAAACGCAACAATTGCTGCCCTGGTGTACCTCGAACTTCCACTTTTACCAGCGATCGAACGAATTCAAGCACCTGCCTTTGCAAGGGCTGAGGCATGACTTTCAACTGTTCAACAACTTCGTCGATGATAGGAATACTCATATTACCCTCCTTGTTACCATCCTACACCGCTTACTCAGAGAGCGGTAGAAGAGCAGCCTTTAATGCTGACCGAGGGTTACAGGGATTGCCTTCACCGGGGACTCCAGCCGCATAATTTGCCCATTACCCGTCGTTAGTAGCCCCCAAATTATAGCCGATTACCTTTCAACTGTCGGCGTGCATGGGCGATGTTATGAAGCCCTATTCAGCATTTTGCTCCAACATACCGACGAACTCTTGGAATGATGAAGCCACTGGAATCAGAAACGAATCCCAATTCACGTTGAGGAATTGATCATCATCGCCGAACTGCTGCTCGATTGGCAGTGAGTCCCATTCAAAGTACGCTTCCATTGCTTTGTTTGCATCCCAAATTACCACTGTGGGTGAGGTAGGTCGCACGCGGTAATCGAAGCAAAAGAGATCAATATATCCGCGATCAAGGCACATATCTGTTTGAGTGGCAGCAAAAGGGAGCAAGCCAGAAAAGAGCGCGCGCGACGTGTTGCACTCGCAATTCATCAATGAAGATATTGACTTCACCACGCGTTCGTCAGTTTGAATTTGATCGAAGTGCGGGCGAAAATCACCGGTGAGTTTTGATTTGCTATCGAGCAACGTGAGGAACTCAGCGACGCGATAAGGACAGCCATTAACCTTTATTGTTCCGATTGTGGGTTGCCCGCCGTGGCAAATTGCCATGTAGGCAAGGAAATCCGTGTCGAGGGGATAGCGTTTGGACAACGCATTCACAACGCGATGATCAATTGGGCCAGCGAGGGTATTTGGACTACAAACTAGATCACGCATGGATTTGCTGCATAACTATTAATTCAACGTCAGATCTGCTGTATAACCACCTTAATCGGGATCTTAAACGTCAAAGTTGACAGATAACTACCCTATTCACAGAAGTTATCTGTCACTTCTGCTGCATAAGGCCATGAAAACAGGGTGTTGTACGTCCAGTAAGGTTAAGTCGCGCAGTGTACTATTGTGTTTTAAATGACCCCTTTTGACACAGTTCGCTGAGATAGCAAAAAGCAGTGGTTTTCTAGCCTTTGAAGTGTGTCATAACTGGTTTCATAATCTATGTATCAATAGAAGTCTGCCTTGATAAGTTCTGAGCCAAAAGATGAAGCATGAGTGCCTGATGCAGTAATCTGGTAGCAGTCTGCACCAGAAAAGGTACAATAGTGGCTGACAACCAAAAACGTATTCCTGCTCTGTTTTATCAGTCTGCATCTGGTAAGCAGCCCGTTCGGGATTGGTTAATGAAGCTAGATTTAGCAGATAGAAAGACGATAGGCGCAGATATCAAAACCGTAGAGTTCGGATGGCCGATCGGAATGCCGACCTGCCGACCGATGGGCAAAGGACTCTATGAAGTGCGCTCGTCTGTGGCTGGGAATAGGATTGCACGTGTCCTCTTCTGCATTCATAACGGCCAGATGGTTTTGCTACACGGATTCATCAAAAAGTCTCAAAAGACCCCGAAGCAGGATTTAGACCTAGCGCTCGATAGAAAGAATAAAGTCGAGGCCAACCAATGACGCACAACCCGCATATCGGTTCTTCGCTTGATGAGTTGCTAGAAGAAGATGGCATCCTAGCTGAAGTCAGTGCGATCGCCATCAAACGAGTCTTGGCATGGCAGGTATCTGAAGCCATGAGCAACCAGGGCTTAAACAAGTCTCAAATGGCAGAGCAGATGAGGACAAGCCGTACCTCCCTCGATAGGCTGCTCGACCCTGAGAACACGTCTATCACCCTGAAAACCCTGGAGAGAGCTGCTACTGTTCTGGGTAAGCGACTCCAGATAGAGCTAGTTGACATCGAAGCAAATGACACAGCAGTGGTCAAGTAGCGTTTGCACCGTCCAAGTAGCGATAGACACTTGCTTTTGAGAGCTTGTAGTCTTTCATCAGAGTTTTGATCAGTGCCCCCTGCTGACGCCTTTGGCGTAGCTCGATGCATTCCACCTCGGTGAGGGACTTCTTACGACCCAAATGAACACCGCGAGCTTTCGCATTTTTGATACCGTCCATTTGACGTTCAGCTCGGATCTCAGTTTCAAACTGAGCGATCGCACCGAGCATATTGAAGAGCAACCGCCCCGTGGCATCACCTGTATCAATGCTTTGGTCAAGAACCTTCAGATTGACCTGCTTCTCCTGTAACTGTTCGGCTAACTGGCAAAGATGGAGTGTAGAGCGAGCAAGCCGATCCAGTCGAGTCACCACCAACGTATCGCCCTCCCTAACATACTCAAGGCAAGCCTTCAGCCGAGGCCGTTTGTTAGAAGTACCCGTTCGCTTCTCCTTAAAGATCTTGTCGCAGTCCTTCAGCTTATCGAGCTGCACATCCAGACTTTGCCCAACCGAGCTGACCCGCGCATAGCCAACGACCGACATAACGGCCCCTTAAATGTCTCATTATGTCTTAGACCCTTTGAGAAAGCTATTCTGAGACATAATTTGAGACATACTATTACCTATGTCTCAAAAGGTCTAAGTTTCTAGACAGTCAGACGTACTAACAAGCCTAGCTAACTGCAGCACCCCAGTCAAAGCTTTGGCGATGTTAATTGATGTCTCCATGTTTACCTGCCTTAACTCAATAGTTTCGGCTCCCTCGCCCTGAGCTAACCTCAGCGTTGATACAGAAGGGATTTGAGTTAGTTATTTTGCACTGATTTTTCGAGAGAATGTTAGACTTTAGTTTGATTTATAACGATTTCTCGACGTTTCAGGCTTCGCTTCACTCTTTGTTGCACTTCGTGGCTGTGTTGCAAAAATGCATAGCTCTTCCTTGGTATGCTTTTTTGCAACACAGCCATAATTTCTGATGAAATTTATTGCCTGCTAGTTTTGACGGGTAATACCGTACTCTGTTTCCATATGTTGAGGTAGACCCTCTAGTTCAGCGAATACAGCTCCATACGAGTTATCCATCTCTTGAATCCTTTCTTCTATCTGATACTGTTGTAGTCCATTGTTAACACCTTCTACTGTGGCTGACCCAGCTCCGTAAGCTAGCCCTCCAACGGTACATTTAAACATTGCACCCAACAGTGTCTCACTATCGGCTATGCCATCGCCACAGCCCTGTAATGCGTCAAGCTCTTGACTTCTATCTACCGAAGCTAGAGCTTTGTTGTAGTCGACTAGGATAGCGTGATAGCTATCTGCGTAGTCTTTAAACACGTTAATTGCAGATGCTAACTTTGGGTCGATACCATCGGTGTTTATGCTCTGGATCTCTCTGCGGTGATAGTCAGAAAGCCTCTCTGCTTCCAAAGAAGACTCTACTTCTAAATTGTTAGCATTGAGAAATTCCGCGTACGGAACGATTACATCGCCGAACCTTTGATATGTTAGCGCTGTCCGTTCAGAGTATTCCTGCCATTCTCTTTCTTTGTCTAGTCTCTGCTGCTCTGCTATGGCTTCGGCTTGAACTTGTTGTTGCTGTTGAAGGCTCAGTTCTTCTGAATCTAGCTCTTCTTGTACAAACTCGGAGTCAGATTCTGTGTCGCTGCTATCGGAATAATCATAGTCGCTACTATGTTGACTGTTAATAGCGACTAGACTGCCTGCCAAGCCAAACACTGCGATAAAGGCTAAGCCGCCTATCAAGATTTTAGGTTTTCTCATATAACTGAATTTTTAGCTTAGGTGGAGAAATATCCAGCTAGGGAACGGAGACTGCACTAATGTCTCCATATAAACATGAAAACACAAAGGAATAGCCTTTTTTAGGTTTTGTTTAAAACCTTTGTGTACTTGATATAAAATTTCCTTGATATCGTTAGATAAACGAGAACAGACCCCTACGACTCAAACGCCAACCACCAATCCTGTTTTCTGCTGTCGGGCTGTACAGCTCAGAAAGTTCTTCGGGGCTGGGCAATTGTTTGAAGTAAGGGTATGCCGTTCGGCTTATGGCAGTCATGTCAGCAGTGGGGGCAATACATCACATCAGCGAGAACAAAACTAGGTTGGGGTTATTTGCATTACCCCCGAAACGTCGCAATCCACTTTAAGATGCTTAAGACTCGAATAGAGAAATTTGCATCTACTGCTGTGAAAAGCCTTTTAC
>JAAUPS010000334.1 GCA_012033015.1 Phormidesmis sp. RL_2_1 | reverse complement strand
GTAGTTAAACGGATCTAACAGCCAATCCATAAACTTTTCATCGTCTTCTTTGCAAATACCATCATCATATTGCATCTATAGCTTTGGCCACTTTGCCCTGTACATTAGCGAGCTTAGATTCTTATGTGTCCGAGGCAAAGTGGATAGCCGTCGTGCGTAGGCGTAGTCTTCTCTACGAGTATGCATCCGACGACGGCTATCTATCAGCCTGCTCAGTCTATTCCAAAATTGCCTGAGCCGTTGCCTGATCGCAGGTGCCGCCCAAACCGTTGACGATAGTGCAGGTGTTGGTCATCAGCATTCCCTGATAGCTGGCCCCCCGGTGTCCAGCTTCTCCTAAGCCATCGGCATAAATCGGGTCTTCTGAAACCGCAATATCCATCTCTCTAGAGACCGCCTCAATCAGGCCCGGAGTGCCCGCTGATTGAGGCTGTCTGACAGAGGGACTCGTAAGATTGCTCAAAGGTTTTCTTGTAGATTATCTTCTCGTGAGCTGTCCACCTAATTTTGCCAGTGCGTTCTAGTATATTGAGCAAGCGCGTGACAGTCACGCGCGTAGCGCCGATAGACTCCGCAATTTCTTGATGCGTGAGCTTGATCAGAAGCTGACGACCCGCAGGCGTGGTTTCGCCAAACGCGCCAGCTAACCAGCAGACAAACTGAAGCAGTCGCTGCTCGGTCTGACGGCAGTAAGCAATCCGCAGTAAGTCATTAGACTGACGAACTTGAGCGAATACAGATCCCTGTGAGTAGCCATAGTTATTGCCCAAGTACTCGACACTCACGGCTGTTAGGCACTGCACCTGGTAGGGATGCGTTTGTGGAATCGCATTGCCCACAATGTCACCCTTCGACCAAAAGCCTAGCGGCACTGATTCTCCTTCTGAGTTCCAGGTGAGCGATCGCACATATCCCGCATGAATTTTCCAAGCGCCGCCATCGCGACAGCTATGCAAATTTTCATGCCGATTGAAGTGAAGAAGCTTTGGCTGCGGAAATGTTACAACCGAGCCTTCAGAGGGCTGTTCTCGGGCTAAGGTTTGAGTCATGGTTAAATCCTTGGGGCGTATCGGTAGGCAGGGCAAACGCATACTAATTTTGTGCCTACGAAAGAATGCGGCTTCTAGCGTTTGACTGTCTATAAATTGCCTCTTATTTTCTCAATAAGGTCGTTTCTAACGGCTCTTATTGAGAAAATAAGGGAGTATGCGTTTGCCCTGTATCGGTAGGCATTATCGGCTAGGAAGAGGTGGAATTCGAGCTAAAATGCCTTTTTGTAGCAAGTCAGGGCGCTGCTGTCGGGGCACTATGCCATCAGGGCTGCTGTGGTATTGGGCGGCTAGCTGAAAAATAGCCGAGGCACTCTCTAATGGGGGCAAGTCGCCAAACATTAAAGTATTTTTTTGCGAGGCTGAAAGGGCGATTGTGCAAGCACGATTGCAGGCACTAAGGCATCCCACTGGCTCTATCTTGCAGGGGACAGGGTGTGGCTGCTGAGACTGCCAAGGCATCACAGGGGATAGGCAGCGAGCAATGAGCGCCGCCTCGCTGCCTCTGATACTCTCGCTGAGTCTTTGAAAAGGCACAGGCAGCGCAGACAAATATGACGGGGTTTACCATGATTGTTCTAGCTTAAATTTTGCTGTTTTTTCTTTGCTGTTTTTCTAAAGGGTTGTTTTTTGAGCGATCGCTATTTCCATTTTTGCGATCAGCTCATCAATGGGCAAAGCCCCCAAGTCACCCTGCTGCCGGGTACGAACGCTCAGTGAATGGTTCTCCACCTCGCGCTTGCCAACCACAGCCGTCACCGGGATTTTCTCTAGCTCTGCTGTTCTGACTTGCTTGCCTAAGCGATCGCCGCTGACATCAATTTCAGCCCGATAGCCCTTGCTGGATAAGGTTTTTACCACTTCGTTAGCGTAGGCCCGCTGCGCATCACTCACCAGCAACAGCCTCACCTGCACCGGGGCTAGCCACAGCGGAAAATCACCCGCATAGTTTTCAATCAAAATGCCAAAGAACCGCTCCAAAGAGCCAAAAATAGCGCGATGAATCATAATCGGACGCTGGCGCGAACCATCGGCGGCCACATATTCCATCCCAAAGCGCTCCGGCAAATTAAAATCGACCTGAATCGTCGAACATTGCCAGAGTCGGCCAATGGCATCGCGAATTTTGATATCGATTTTGGGGCCATAAAATGCGCCGCCGCCCTCGTCAGTCTCATAGGCCCAGCCTTTTTCGTTCAGTGCCTGCTGCAAAGACTCGGTGGCCAATGCCCAGATTTCATCACTGCCGACCGATTTGTCAGGCTGGGTCGAAAGATTGACCTCATAGTCACTAAAACCAAAATCAGAGAGAATTTTTTCAGTCAGGTTAAGCACCGCCAAAATTTCATCCGTAACCTGCTCAGTCAAACAAAAAATATGTGCGTCATCTTGAGTAAAGCCGCGCACCCGCATCAGGCCATGCAGCGTGCCTGAGCGCTCGTAGCGATACACCGTGCCCAGCTCAGCCCACCGCAGCGGCAGCTCCCGGTAAGAGTGTAAATCATGCTGGTAGGTCAGCACATGAAAAGGGCAGTTCATGGGCTTAATTTGGTACGCCTGCGATTCGATCTCCATTGGATCGAACATACTCTCGCGGTAAAAGTCAAAATGTCCGGAAGTCTTCCACAGATCTAAATTGGCAATATGAGGCGTATACAACAGCTCATAGCCTGCCTGGGTATGAGCTTCTCGCCAATAGTCTTCTATTATGCGGCGGATCCTCGCCCCCTTTGGATGCCAAAAAACCAGTCCGCCCCCCGCCTGTTCTTCCAGGCTAAACAGTTTTAGCAGTTTGCCTAGCTGACGATGATCGCGGCGTTTAGCTTCTTCTTTTTGATGCAAATATGCCTGCAATTGCTCAGGCGTTTCCCAGGCAGTGCCATAGATTCTCTGAAGCTGAGCGTTGCTTTCATCACCCCGCCAATAAGCGCCTGCCACGCTTTCCAAGGCAAAGGCGTCAGGATTGACTTCTCCAGTAGCGTGCAAGTGAGGGCCTGCGCACAAATCCCACCAAAATTCGTCTGGGGCTGTTGGTCGCAAGTCAAGCAAGGAAGGTTCTGCTTCTGGATGCTCTGTACGGCCTGCATCTGGGCTGCCGACAAAGTAGCGCGTGATGGTTTCTTCTGGCGCAATATCGGCCAAAATCTCTAGCTTATAGGGTTCGCCCAGCGCATCAATTTCAGCTTCTATTTCAGCGCGATCAACCTCTTCTCGAATAATAGGCAAGTTAGCTGCGATGATTCGCCGCATTTCTGTTGCTATTTTTTCGAGATCTTCGGAGGTAAACGCACTGGCGCGATCAAAGTCGTAGTAAAATCCCGTCTCAGTGCAGGGGCCAATGGTGACCTTGGTCTCTAGGAATAGCCGCTGTACCGCCATGGCCAAAATATGAGCGCAGCTATGGCGAATCTGCTGGAGCCGCTCTGAATTGACCCGAGAAAGCGGTTGGGCATCGTTGGGCTGAGTAGATTCAGCGGAAAGAAGAGGAGACTGGGCAAGTTGATTCGGCATTGAGACTATTCCCGGCACTGTACGTCTGAGGATGCATTAAAATTGAGAATGATTATCAATCTCATATATCATAGTGAATAAAGTTCTATTTGTAACGTCTATTTATATGGCCAATTACATGACCAACATTAATCGCAAGATGCGCCCGGCTCGGTGGGTGAGTGCTTGGACGATTGGCTTGCTTGCGGCTTATCTTTTGGGGCAGGCGGCTTATGCCTACGAGGTTACCTTCACGCCGAGCAATCCGCAGTTGGGCGATACGGTTTCGGTTGTTGTGCAGGCGGAAAGTAGCGGCAGTGCGCCGACGGTGAGTGCAAATGGCGTTAGCTATCAGAGTTTTCGATTGGGGGGACTCGCTTCCGAGCGCTGATTCCCACCAGCCCACTAGACTTGTCCGGTCAACTAGCCATTCAGGTAGGCGGCGCAGAAGCGCCCCGTAATTTGTTGGTGAACCTGAGCGATCGCACCTTTCGCACCCAGAGGATTTGGCTACCGCCCGGAGATAGTGATCTGGGTACAGACGAGGAATTTGAGCAGGTGGCTGCTTTTAAGCAACTGGTGACGCCCGAGCGCCATTGGGCAGCAGGGCCACTGCTGCGGCCCAGTCAGGGCTATGTAAGCACAGAATATGGCGTGCAGCGCTATTACAACGGCGTCTTTGCCGAGGACTATTACCACCGGGGCGTAGACTACGCGGCGGCGACTGGCTCGGCGGTGATTGCACCCGCAGCCGGTTATGTGCGGCTAGTTGGCGAAGAGGCCAGCGGCTTTGAGCTACATGGCAATACGATTGGCATCGATCACGGGCAGGGCTTGCTGAGCATTATGATTCACCTGAGCCGGATAGATGTGAAAGAAGGGGATTTTGTGACGGCGGGTCAGGTGATTGGGGGCGTGGGTTCGACCGGCGCTTCTACTGGGCCGCATTTGCACTGGGGGCTTTATGTCAACGGCATTGCCGTAGATCCGGTGCCCTGGAGAGAGGCGGGGTTGAGTAGTGCGGTCATTAGTAGTGCAGTTATTCCCTGGGGTGGATGCCTTGAAGTCATTTAAATTTTAGACGGGGCCAAAAACGGGTTTTCTTATCTCGCCTGGCATCCGACCGGAGAGCACCTGGCAGCAGGCGGACAGCAAGGCGAAGTGATGATTTGGACAGCCTATCGAGAGACTTAAGAATGCCCAAAACTAAAGTGCCTCAAGAAATCGATATAGCAGTAATATGTATGATAATGATTATCATTATCTTTTCTTGGTGAAGTCTAATGCCCGCCGTCCAGTCCAGATCTTCTCCAAAAGCCTTGAGCAAGCCGATAGCCAAGGACACAGGCTCCTTTGAGGTTGTCATTGTTGGTGCAGGCGCAGCAGGTGTAGGATGCGGGGTCGTGCTTCAGACCTTAGGCATCAAAAACTTCACCC
>JAAUPS010000112.1 GCA_012033015.1 Phormidesmis sp. RL_2_1 | reverse complement strand
TGGTAGATTGACGGTATCATAGGTATCGATAGGTTTGGTTCACAAAACTAGCCTATCTTTTTTTGCCTACACACTGCTCATCCCTCCTATTCAAAGGATTTCGGGCATTGTGTCACCCCGTCAGGTCAACTTCTTAAGCCTGTCAAAATCAGCCCTCCCGCCTTCGTCCCTCAACGCTGCCCTAATCGCTTGAATCCAC
Source organism: Phormidesmis sp. RL_2_1 (assembly GCA_012033015.1). Taxonomy (GTDB): domain Bacteria; phylum Cyanobacteriota; class Cyanobacteriia; order Phormidesmidales; family Phormidesmidaceae; genus Phormidesmis. Next base: position 15,671 of record JAAUPS010000112.1, on the reverse strand, counting down.
TCTTTGGGTTGTTCAATGTGACTGACAGCCAGGGCATCTTCAAAGGACTGCACGGCTTCCTGCACCGCTTTTACCACCGCCTTCTCATCCGGCCCCTTCGGTCTCCTACCTCTTTGCCGTCTAGGCAGCGCCTCCTTCTGCTTCTGCTTCCCGAGGTTGTCAGTGGAGAAATAGAAGTTGTTATTTTCGCCGGTAATCTCATCCACCCAATCATCATCGAGCAGCGGCTCTTGCCCATGCGCCTCAATCTCGTCGAACACGTCTTGGGCATGATCGCAGAACTCGCCCGTATCCTTTTCAATGAGTTCACTGGCAATCCTAAAGACCTCAGGGAAAAACGCACCTCCCCCTAATCCCCTAGCCTTCTGCTCCGCGATCGCCACTACTTTCTGCCGCCACGAGATCGCCCTGCCCTGCACCCCCTTCTTCTGCTCATCCGAAAGCCGTCCCTTCTCCCTTTTCTCTAGCCCCTGGCTCTCCGCCTCCACCATTACTCTTCCTCCTCTTTCTTCAAACAGAGAGGACAAAGCTTCGTCGGCTGCTTGTCTTTACTAACAGGCAACTCATGACCAAACTGAGCATTGAGCACCCCCAACACATTTTTAATATGCCTGCGGAGCTTAGACTGCGGCACGCCCTTCAAATGAATCGGCTTCACCGTAGCCACCGTCACCCCGTCCTCGACAACGCTGAACGAGATCGCATGAATCGGCCCATCAGCTCGGTCGCGATAGAAAGTCATCAGCACCTCAGGCGTAGTCTGCAACCCAAAGAGCGGAATATCCAGCTCTTTAATTTTTTCAACCCTGTCGCTGCGCTGCTTAGAGCGTTTTTTAGCCTTATTCACGCTGTGCTTTTTATAGTAAGCGCGCTTCGAGCGACAGGTCTTAGGATTTTCGGTATCCCAGCAGCTCTTCGCCTTAGCGACCTCAATAGAATCGGCTGCACAGCTAATACAGGCAGGGTTTTTACGACGCGGCATAACGAGCAGACAAAAACGTAGTCTGATTTTAGTCTGACTCTAGCAATTGTGCAGGGCGTATCCATCAGTAGTAGAAAGGCTGTACCGCAATCTGACCCAAAATAGCGTGCTCATCCCGCCCACTACTTATCTACCCATGCGTTAATACTACCCTACCACCCAGTCAGCAATTCATCTGGTCAACATTTCACAATCTTGAAAATCCACTAATTCAGCATTTCGCCAATACAAAAGTTGATAACTTTCTATAATTACACCTGTCCGCCATGCTATATTTTCACCAATTCAAAAATTTGCCATGCTATCAAAGCGCTATACGCCAGCCTCTTCCCCTAGCTAATTCAGAATTTCGCCAATACAAAAATACAGAATTTAATTCGGGCAAATATCATAAGCTCCATCATTTCAGCGATTAAGCATTTCACCAATACAAAAATGTAAATTATAAAACCCTTTTCATACCAGCGCATTCGGCCCATTCTATGAAATTTCATCCATCCACCTTTATAAAATTTCACCAATACAAAAAGCCAAAACTTCAAAAATCTGCCAGAATAAAACAGCAGCTATTTCAGAAAACCATCCATTCACCATCCTGCTAACCCACCATTTCGCCAATACAAAAAGCTAAGGTTATTTTAGCTCTACGCTATTTCGCCAATTCAGAAATATAAATTCCCAAATTCTCGAATCTCAAAAGCTACCCTTCTAACTTCCGTTCTCAACCTCCTCTCCTTTTCTTTTCTTTCCTAATTACACCAATATGAAAATCGACAAAGGCAAAAAGTTGAAATACTGTAAACCCATCAATAAGAGCGCCCAATGATCATCACCGTAGCGGGATTCAAAGGCGGGGTCGGCAAAACGACCACCGCCGTCCACATCGGCTGCTACCTAGCGGCCACCGCCTCCACCCTTCTCGTCGATGGTGACCCGAACCGCAGCGCCACCGGCTGGGCTAACCGAGGCACCCTCCCCTTGAAAGTCGTAGACGTAATGGCCAGCGCCAAACACGCCCCGAACTTCGAGCATATCGTGATCGATACCGCCGCCCGCCCGGATCGCGAATCGCTCGAATCGCTCGTCGAAGGCTGCGACCTGCTGATTCTCCCCACCGCCCCCGAAGCCCTGGCCCTAGACGCGATGATCCAAACCATCGACCTGCTCGATGAACTCGGGGCGCAAAGCTACCGCGTCCTGCTAACCATGGTGCCATCCGCCCCGCGCAAAACCGGCCCGCAGGCCAGAGCCGCCCTCAAAGGACTACCGCTCTTCTCAAAATCAATCAGACGAGCCGCCGCCTTCGAGAAAGCGAGCTTGAAAGGTATCCCCGTGAACGAAGTAAAAGGAGATGCTAACGCCAGGAACGCCTGGAACGACTATCGGGCAGTCTGCAAAGAAATGATGGAGGTTATCAGTGGCTAACGAATTTGACGGCTTATTTGCAGCCAGAAGACAGGGCAAATCAACTCAGACCCCTGACTCAGACGCTAACAAAACTCAAAAAACTCAGAAAACCAAGACCGCTAGTAAAGCAACCCCACCGCCCACACCAGAGCCACCCCCGGCACCCGCTGCTGCACCTATCGCAGAACCTCCAGCCGCACCCTCAGACGTGATCGCTCCAGTTGCCGCTCCGATGCCAACTCCCGAACCCCCGGCAGTCCCCAAAAAGAAAAAGCGAGGCCGCCCCGCCACCGGGAAACGCTCCGACGAAGGCTGGATTGGCCGCACTTATTACATCCAAGAAAAGACAGATATCGATATTGCCGAAGAACTCGTTGCCCTGCGCCGCCAGGGCGTCTCTCTCGATAAATCAGAACTGGTCGATGCGCTGCTGTCCACCTGGGTGAGCTGGAGAAAAGGCGAAGACGCCAATAACCGCCTTGGTGAATTTTCACCAAGGCGAAAAGATGGTTAGTACTTGCAGACCCACAGCTAATCCCAATAGCCAACAGAGCGGCTGAATGCCCCCTCACCGTAAGGAGAAACACTATGGCTACACTGCAACCAGACGATCTCATTGTCGTTACCCAACCTCCTTTGGCTCTATAGCAATAAAGGCAGGCAACCTAATAACGGTGGTCTGCGAAAACAAAAAAGTTTGAAACCATTTGCAGTCCATGGCCTAAAAGATGCCGACAGTTTTCAACGAAGATGGATACCGAGGGATGGTCTTTCCTAATGACTACAATCCTGTTCACGTTCATGTTTACAAGAATGGAGCATCGGTTAAGATTGAAACTGAAACGCTAAACGTCATGGGCGTAGAGGGCCGGTTGCCGAAGCCGAAAGAGGTCAAGCAGGCGCTAAAGCTAGCCAAGAAGCATAAAGAAAAAATAGAAGCAAAATGGCGGGAGCTATATGAGTGAATCAATGAATACGGAGATTACATCAGCCGAAATCGCCCGCCTCAGCGCACGTAGTCAAGAACGCGCACAGATCGAGCATCGAGCGCAGAAAGCGCGTTATGACAGTCTCACCCGTTGTCTACTAATCAAAACTCGTAAAGGAGAAGACTTTCGCGTAAACGTAGACCTGCTCCAAGGCGTAGCCAGTGCAGACGATAGTCAGATAGCAAACCTAGAGATCCTTCCAGGTGGAGAAGGTATCCATTGGCCAGCACTAGATGCATCTCTGCTGGTACATGGTCTCTGCACAGGTATGTACGGTTCAAAGCGATGGATGGAGAGCCTGAGCGTAAAGCAGGCTGGTTAACTGCTCAGTTAGTGCAATCGGACAATCAAAGCTACCACTCTAAGGTTCAGTCGTGTTTTATTAACCACCGAGCCGTTCAGAATCCATGCGCTGTTGGAATTTAATTTGAGTCAGTCTGATCGCTTCATCATGAGCGCGTTCAAGGTCATCGAGTTCCATGACCGCGACCATCTTCTCGCAGAACCTGACCATTTCGAGGCCCACAGACTCAGGAATGTAATTACGAGCTATATGCTTAGAGCCACTCATCGGCGCTTGCCAAGCCTGTTTCATTTCAGCCGCATCCATGCCAAACAAGCCTTTATAGACATAGTTCGTCCACTTGCCATATTTGAAAGGACTGCTGCCACCCTGCTCGGAGATGGCCCAGGCCCAATCCTTGCGAGCAGGCTTACCCGCTTCGCGCGAGACCAACCACTGCTGAATGCGCTGGCTATCTTCATAGGTGTAGGTGCGCTTAAGCACAGTGTAGGCCGCTGCATAGAAACCTTCAGCAGCAAACCAACCTAGAAAATCAATCAGACCGTTCTTAGTTTCAGTGCCGAGGCGACCGGGTTTTTTAGCCCATTCTTTGGACAACTCAACCCAATCAGCCGCTTCAATGACCTGATAGGTATTGCCGTCATTGGCATCAACAGAGGTGACCTTGAACGCCTGCCCCGAAGGCAACTTCAAGTATTTTCCTGCCGCAAGCCCCTCATCGGTATCTTCTGCTGATACCTCAATGACTCTGCGTACTAAGGTACTGATCGGCATATTGGTATGCCGACTCATCCCGCGCAGCCCGATCCCGACCGTCGGCTTCCCTGGCCCCAGCCCATCAGGGTCAATAACCACGACAGTAAAATCGCGACCTAAAAAACTAAGCGGCAGTAGCTGGCCAATTTCAAGCATAGAAAGACATCGCCTGTAGCAGTAGCGCCCACATGTACCAATAAGTGTACTAACAAATGTGCTGCCAACCCTATTTGTAACGGTAAGGCGAGAGCAATGGAGAAAGGCTTGGCAGCTCGCCGACTGCCGGGAGATTCAGGCATTACCCATACATCCGCTCGTAGCTGTGACTCAAAGAGTAGGCTGGTCTGCTGTCGATGCCATAGAACCGGGCAATTGCTCTGAAGTGTAGCATTAAAATAATCAAACTGTGACTAAAATAATCATGCAAACCCCTACTTTCATGATTGATTCAATCATGCTACTAAAACAAGCAGATGCGCACCTATAAAATCATCAAGCGAGCGATCGCCCTGCGTAACCGCGACATCCAGGAGGTTGCCGGTGCGATTGGTACGAGTCGGGAGCATCTATCGAGGTATGTGAACGGGCGATCGCCCAACTTTTCGCAGGAGCTGTTAGACAAGCTGTTTGAGGAGTTGGGGTTAAAGGTGGTGTTTGTGATGGCAGATATAGAGGCGCTGATGGGGGAGGAGTAAATATTCCTTTTAGGTTTATCGCATCACCCTTAAAGCCTTGCTAAAAGGACGCTACAGCGATTTATGAGTGATTAGCGCATCACCCTATTTCAATGAGGCAAGGATGTAAGGATCTGAGCATTAGCGTTTGATGACCAAAGCAGGCGATCGCCACAGTTTCCATAAAACAAGGTTGCGGTCTTAACAGAGGATCAGATGTGCTGTTAGCAGAAGAAGGTAAGGACGGCTGATATGAGTAGAAGAGAGCCTTGTAAGAACTGCCCATTTCGCAGCGACATGACTGTCTATTTATCTGCTGGAAAGGTGCAGTCAATGCTTGATGCGCACGTTGGGTAAAGCCTATAAGCATTGGTTTAGAGCTAAGCCAGCTAATCGCCATTGGTTGTTTTTCCGCTATGACCGCAAAAGTGGAGTGATTGTATACGTTTGGATAAATGGGCCAGAGCAGCTCAGATCATCTGGCAGTAAGCGAGATTCGTACGCAGTGTTTGCCAAGCTTCTAGAGAAGGGTGAAATCTCTAATAGCTGGCCCGCTCTGATGAAGAGTTGTGATTCGATAGACAATGACGGTATTAATTGGAAACAGGCTTGAGTATGTTGCTGCCCAGTATTGGAATGCATAAGGAGAGGACGGTCTTGGACGAGCAGACTTTAGCCGAATAGTTTGCTAAAACCGGCAACATCATGAAGCTCTGTCGTAATGATGCTTGGGACAGAGAATCTGCCAGCAGCAGACGGTTGTGTGAACCGCCGCTAGCATATGCAGGTTGCTTTTGAATTTTTCGAGCAGGTATGCGATGGCGTAGCCTCTCCTGCGGAGAATCGCTAAGCGAGTAATCCAGAATTTTGAATTGGCGAAAATTCAGATTTCGTTCTGCCAGTTAGTCCTAGTTGATCTTATTTAAGATCAACTAGGACTAACTGCAATATTCTTGCTAGCGCAAAGTGTAGTTTAGATGCCTGCCCGCCATTACGAATGATCGCCATAGTGCTTTTTTGCCTTGGCGAAAATGAGTGAATAGAACGGGCTGCCCTTCCGCCCTTTTGCCTTGGCGAAAATACGATGGCAATAATGGTGACGATTGAAATCGGACTAGAACAATCGCTTTCAGCGGGCCTTGCCATCGCCTTAGTCCTACGCCTGTGAGTCGCTGAACCAGCCACGTTATATCTGGTATCAAGACTCAAAACATTTTGAATTGGCAAAAATATAAAAAGCCGAATTTATGCAACGATGCATATTAGTTCTAGTGAATATATTTTAAAATAAAACTAGAACTAACGGGCACTGCGAAAATGGCCGAAAAACGATGTGGACTAGGCTTTAGCTGCGCATCCATGATGCAGCAGGTAGAGCTGCGCGTCGAAGACTGTCCAAACCTGAGCGTCTGCGGCGTTGCCCAACGCCTAGAACCGGACACAGAATTTGAACTCGTTTGCGCAGGTTCCTCTGGCGTTGCGCCCATCTCGACGACCCGCCGCGCCGCCGCGGCGATGATGCTCATGCACCGATGCTGTCCGCAATCAGTCGAAGCCTTTGGGCTAGCAGATCAAATCGCCGCACTCACCATCGAGCTAGGTCAGCTAGATGAAGAGATAGCTCAATATGAGGGCCATTACATCGCTCCAGCAGACGTAGAAGCGGTTGCCTATTCAGTTAAACGACCCAGAGGCGTCACTCAAACACCAGAAGGCAAAACTGTTCAGCGGTTTGCTGTGTATTGGTACAACAAACTGATGTCTCAAACCGCCATCGTCGCTCCCGCCGAAAAAGATCGACCCGTCAAAGTCATCCACCTGAGCAAAAACGACGACCCTCGCAACCTGGAAGGACGCCAGGGTCTAGACCGGCGTAATCAACTGAACCAGATTGCTACCCAGCTACGGATAGCCGAAAGTGCGATTCTCCGAGCGAGAGGCTACGCCAACGCCAAAGCAAGGGAGCTGACCTCAAGCGCTGGGGAGGCTAGTCCACCACAACTACCATTGGAGCAATAAGAGATGCACGACCACATACTGACCGTTGGAGACCTGGTCAAAGTTAAAGAGCCTTACCGCCCCGAAGAATGGGTGAGGCAAAGACCAGATGGCTGACCAGGATTTGAGTATGGCATCGTGGTTGAAGTCACCAGTACCCAGATGCGCATCAACGGGAACCACTACCGTCAGAAAACACCGCGCAACGTCGCACTGCATCTATATGATGCAACTGGCCAACTGATGGTGCATCCGGAATACATAACCGCAGGGCTACTCGTCCCCTCTTACGTAGACTTTCACTTGAGCGAGCTGATTCTCTATAAAATTGCGACCGAAAGCGGCTACCGCCCGGTGAGCGCTCCTCCTGACTGGTCACTGATGTGGGCGCAGGAAGAAAGCATCCTAAAAGAGTTCGCGACCTGAGTTTCTTTTCTGCTGGGTAGCCTCTTTGCTGAGCGTGTATGCGGTCTTGATGAGGGCAGCGAGAACATATGCGGTTGTAGGGCTGCGCCTTCTATCGGCTCTAACGCGAAGGGCTAAATTCTCACCATAGAGCGATCGTTCTATGGTGAGCGATCAAGCGTTCTCTTCTTCTGACTCAGAATTCTTGAATAAGCTTGCCGGTACAACTTCCAGCCAGTGGTAGAGCGCTATAAAGGAGTCGATATCAGGTATCTGTTCGCGTTCTACCCGAGAGATGGTTGATGCACTGGCATGACACTCTTGTGCGATTCTCCTTCAAAGAGGCTACGCCAACGCTCTCAAACCCCTAGAGCCTTGCCTGTTGCGGACAAGCCTTGCCAGTAACTGAATATCGAGGTAGTAGCTCAATGTCTTATCAACTCAATTCGTGATTTTCTCAGGAAAGGCTACGCGGTCGCATCGGCCGTCTGAGGCAACATGATCACCTCTCTAACATGCTGCTGAAGGTAGCTAGCCGCAGCAGTTACGATAGCTTCCCAATCTTCTGGTGATAGCACCGTCCGAATGACCTGCTTCAAACTCGATCGCGCTGTTTCTGGAAGTGGGACATCTCGACTACTAGATAGATCCTCAGAAAGAATCGCCATGAGCTGCTGTTGAATTTCTATAGAAGGCCGTTGCAGCCGCTCATCAAGTAGCTTCTTGCCTTTAGAGTAGGCAGCGGGTAAGCCTGCGCCCAAATCGCAGTCCACCAGCATCTGACGTAGCCCCTGAAATACCAGCGTCTTTAACCGTTGGTGCTGACAGAATCCAGCCGGGTCTGATAGGAACTTGCCAAGCTGATGATCCTTAACGTAGCCAGCACTAACCTCCCCCCCAACTTCGTCTTCAAGCTGCGCAGCGGCGAGCGTCCATTCCGGGTCTTGTAGCTGTGCTATCAGCTCTTGAGCGAGCTGAAGATCTTCTGCGGTCGGAGTAGGCTGTGAAGTCATCGGCCTGATTGGGATCTAGGTGGATACTCAAAATAGGTTAGAAGCTCGTCATCTGTATCAACTATGTCATCGAGGTCGGGGTCTAGACGCATCATATTAAGATGCTCGTAAAACCCTTATGCATCTGGGAGGGAATGAAGCCCCACACAGCCTGCATACCCTAACTGTAGACTACGCGCTCTAGAATACTGTAGCAATGTCCTGCCGACACTCTTGAATCGTGGTGGTGACTGTATTGGCCGTCGATTCCAAGGCGCAGCAGACAGCATTACAACATACACAAGCGGTTGGCCTGGAAAGAATTGAGAACGATGCTGCCGCGTTTCTATAGCCATTAATCCTTGAGTATCGCCTTCACATTCAACCGCATAGGCTTCGTAGTTATCGCGCGTTTCCGAAAGCCGCTGCTTGAAGTGCCAGTCCCAGTACTTATCTTCTTGAGATGCCAGCGCTAAAGGCGCTCGCCACCGAACAGAAAAGTCTTCTACATGCTTTGATGTTAGCCTAATCAGGGTCGCAGGCACTACCTGATTGTCTGCGCCTCGTCGTAGCTCAGCTAAGATTCTCACCTGAATACCGCTATCGAATTTCACCTTCAAAGTCTACTGGCCAATGGAAGCCTTAAGTGAGATTATGCTCATCGCCAGACTCGGAATACAAGCAAAGTCGTGTCGAACAACCTACTCAGCGGCTTCACCCTGCGCTATGCTTCAAGACCACCCGCCGAGCAGGAGCGTAGATAAGGTCAAAGCTCAAGTCCTGATTTGTGTTGTTTAAGCGAGGTGCTGTGTGAACTGCTGTGCTGCGAGATCGCACCCTGCGATAGTTGTTGCAGCCCATCCCGCATCTGCTCGTAAGTAAACCCTGCTGCTCTCAACTGTTCCGGGTCAGTGCCTTTCTCTCTCATCCATTGCTGAATACGCGGTGTTAACTGCCCAGTGCGTAACATCCAGGCAATCTGTGCCCGAGAAGGCCAAGGAGCCTTCGCACCATATAGTCTCGTATATCCCATCTGCACCAGCGAGGCGAAGTCTTTCTTAGGCTGATAGCTGACCTGCTGAATCTTCTGAAGCCCCGGCAAACTATAGCTTTTCCCGAGTACAGACCCAGCCATACGCTGGCTCCTGTAGAGGTAGGCAATACCTGTTATCTTCCCTTCCCGTTGATACAGCTCAGGCATCAAGCCCTGTTTCTCCAACCGCTGGCAGAAGGTCAGTAAGCTCGGCTGGTCAAGAGTAGCTTCATTAATAAGCGATCGCACCCGCTGCCGAAGGCCCTCCCCCGGCTTCGCTGACAGGAAGCTGAATTTCTCCTCCAACATTCGGGTTGTCTGAATGGTTCTCAGCCTATCCCACCGCAGATGATGCACGCTGCCATCCTCACCAATGCGATTCGCCACAATGTGGACATGACCCTGCGGCTCATCGTGATGTCGGATGACCACGTATTGATGGTTGTTCCGCGCTAGGCCCATGAAGTCTAAATAGGCGATCGCCACCTGCTGCCACTGAGCATCGCTGAGCTGTTCGTGAATAGGCGAACTTAAAGCAACATGCCAAACCGGGTTTTTAATATATGGCTTTGCCTGCTGATTTTGAGAAAACTCAGCAGAGAGTTCAGCCGCGCAGCAGCCGATAGTATTGCCGCCGATGATGTGCGCTTGCTTAAGGCCACTCTTCTCATCTAGTGCGTATCGCACACAGCCATAGAAATCGTTGCCAGTTGTAGACTTTCCGATCATTTCAAAATCGCGTGGAAGTTTCTTACTTCAGTGCGTACCGTCTCTATTAACTCGCAGGTCTCATTCACTACCCCAGCGCTCGCAGCAGCATCCTGATTTAGTTGGTGCGCAATCTGGTTGAGCGCGTTGCCGAGGTGACCCAGTGTCATTCTGAGCGATCGCACCTCAGATAGCATCGTCAGTGAAAGGATCGCAGGCCGAGCGCGACCGTGTAACAGTAATCTTTGCCGACAGTAGACAGCCGGTTGCTGCTGCCCTGCTGCTGTTGCTCTACTAACGATCTGTTGATATTCATCTTCGGTGAATCGAACCGTGATTAGCCGATTGCGCAACTCTGAATTAGAAGTTTGAGTCACGATGCGAGTACTCGCTAGAAAATCAAAAACCGCTTGCTGTCGTGACTAATTCAGAGTGTTGTCACAACCGTATTCAGCTTTTCTGGAGATGCTCCAGTCACAGCTTGCTACTTCTAGAATGGGCGGCTGTAATGCAGTATATGTCATGGCCGTAGCTTATGCCAGCAAGGTGAAAAACGTGGGGAAATGAGGGATAGTTTGTTGTAAAAATGGGATGCTAGGAGAGATGAAAACGAGAGGACAAGGAAGGCAATATGTGAAAATTTGGTAGTGCTATGGGTGATATTGTTGTGGTTATGCACCCTTTTTCACGATATTTAGGAGCGATACTCCGTAGGAGTGGCTCCGCCATCGCTACCCACTGTACGAATGAATTACATTATTTTTTGGATTCTTGGCTTCGGTACTCTCTGGGCAGGGTTGAAGCTGTTTGATGACGAGGTGCTTCTTATCGTGACGCTCTTCATCGGTTCGGGCTTTGTGCTGGCAGGTCTTCTCTCTTCTCCTGTGATATTACAAATAGGGATTGAGGTGGCTTTGATAGCTAGCGTGTTCCACATCTGCATGGAGTGTATTGAGCGAGGCGATTCTCCGTAGGAAACGCTCCGCCAACGCCCCATCCTCCTTCTACCGCTGAACCCCCAGCGCAGATTTGAGCAGGTTGATGTCTTTGCCGCGATTAGCCGCTCTACCGTGTAGCCCGTATTTGTTGTGATGCTCTTCTAGCGCTCGTGCTATCTCGCCGTCCTCAATAACGCGCTTGATAATGGCCTGATTGCGCGTCGTGAGCTGCTTGAGTGTCGATTGGTTGATCATCCAGCGCTCACTGTCATCAGCGGCCTGCTGGTCGTTGTATTGGATGATCTCGTGAATCAAATTAGCCACCTCCCGATCCGCCTGGTCGGAGTAGCTTTCATTTCTCTTTTCAGGCTGAGCGATTCTCCTTTGGAGAGGCTCCGCCAACGCCGCCGTTTCTACCATCCGAGCCGGTTCCGCTGGCGCAGCCGGTGCCGGTGCAGGCTGTCTAGTTGCATATGTCTGTTGTGGTGTAGTAGCTGGTACTGATGCCGGTGCTGCGAGTCCCCCACCATTCAATAGCTGTTGCAACTGCTGTAACTGCTGCTGCGACGTTTCAAACCGAGCAAGCTGCGATCGCAGAGACTCTATTTCCTGGCTAGCTGTATTCAATTGCTCCCTGAGCCGCTCATTTTCTTGCTCAAGATGGCTGTTGAACCTATTTGCCATCGCCAACGACTGCTCAATTACTTTGCTAGTGCCGGTGTTTTCTCCTACCGCGCTGACCATCTTCTCAGCTTCAGCGAGCTTAGCCTGTAGTGCTTGGTCACGCTGCCGTAGCAGCTCAATTTTCTCAGTGATTTCTTCCGGCTGGCATTCCAATAAATCAGCCAGCGCGATCGCCGTATCAGCCGCGTCCAACAACATCTGCATAGTGGCGTGCTGAGTATCAATATTCATCTCCTTTTGAATATCTAATACGCGCTGCTTATCTTCTTCAGTGACGCTAACTCGACTCACGGTGGTTACCTCCTGCGGTGCGATTTCTGTTTCCGTTTCTACTTCTATAGGCGCTCTAAATGCTGATATCACTCCAACCCCAGTTCGCCCCAGCATGATGCCCTTGCGCTGCCCCTTGTGTGCGGCAATCACTTGGTCAGCTATCTCATAGTCAAAATAGTGACGACTGGCCGCAAGCGATCGCCTCGGCTCCGTTTCCCCTTCTTCGAGGATTTTGTAGTGCCCCTGAATAGCTGCTCTGAACTCTAGCTCTGGTATATTGGGCGGACAGTACCAGAAGGTGGCGATAGTACTGTAAACGGCTCTGAAGAGGTGTGTGTACAGATTATCCTTCCCTTCGCGAGGCGGCACGATATCGGCAAAGGTTCGGTCGCAAGCTTGTGCGATCGCATGACTGTAAGCCCGATTGATCTCTCGGTTGCTCATGCCATCGGTGTCTAGCATCTGCCGCAGCCGTTGAGTGGCGCTAATAACGCTAGCTGCCTTAACTAGAGTTGGTATCTCAAATCGCAGTTCTTCAGGCTCTCCGTGTCGCTTTAAGGCCCCTATAAACCAAACAGACCACTGAGAGGCTTGCTCAAAATTGGCCGTTTGCATGACCTCCGCAGCACGCCGCCCAGTTGCGACGGCTAGCCCTGCTGCTATCTCACTCCATGAGTCTGAGTCCAGCAATACATCTGCCCGCCGTGCGATTTCCTCCGGATCAGCAATCGGTTTGGCTGACCGCTGTGCTACAGCCTGCTCAGAAGGCATGTTGATCTCTGTCCACTCTTCTGGGCTGAAGCCCACATCATCTAAAGCCGGATGCTCTTCCTTAATGGCTTTGAGTACCCGCCTCACGTCGGTAATAGGATTCTTTTGCTGTGCAGGCGTGGTTAGCCCTCGACTGGCCATTCTTTCCTTCAACAAGGCATCCCATTTCTGCGCCTTTCGGTGTCCGGACGGAGTGTTAGGTACGTCAATAATTTGTGGCAATAGCTCTCTGAGCAAGGTTTTGAGCCATTGCGTTGAGCATTTGTCGAGTGCTTTCGATGCTATTGGTGGGAGAGCTGTTGTCATTTTCGTCAGAGAGAAAATTCGTTGCTGGACAAATGAGCAGACGTGAATCGATTTCGCTTGGCATCCATCGTTTGATAAACCTAATATACACATAAACTAAGTATAAAACAAGTAATGAGTTAAAATAAATATAGATAATAAGTATATAAAATGAAATTGAGTATAAACAAATATATAACGGCAGTGACTTCCTCTCTCTATCGTTTAATCGCTTCTGCTATTTGCATATGAACTTCGCTTTGCCAAAGTGCGACTATGCCCGTTGGTGCCGTCCTTAGAAGTGCGATCACAAAGGTGCTATTCCAGTGCTTTACTAGCTTTAGGCTATACAAGACAGCTATCACTTCTTGCGTGGTTTGTAGCTGCTCTGATGAGTCGATAGATACTGCATTCAACCATTTGCCCTGTTGGAAGCTCCAGCCGCTTTGTGTTTCCATTAGCGCTAGCTCTAGCCATGTTGCCACGTTATGCCTAGCCCCGTTTTGGATGTCAGCAGAGGAGGCTAGTACGCACAAGGAACACGACAATCGCCTATTGCCGCTAACGTATGCCCAGTGAGCAGGCCACCCACTCAGAGCCTCTACGACGCTCCCAGCTTGATAGAGAGACCTTCTGTGCTCTAGCTCTTCCTGAGTTGTGCCTAGCGCTTCCCAGACTTGTTCTACCGACCAATCCAATACAGCATTCCACGTCAGGGCTAATCGCCCTTTACAGTTGCGTTCTTTCCACAGAGCGATCGCATTCTCTGCCCATTTCTCATGCTCTTTAGCGCGGAATCCCCTAGACGCTTTTAGCGCTACTGTCGCGATGTCGTTGCGAACTTGGTAATGGGGCTTTTTGGCTCTGCTGCTAGACTTTTCTGCTCGAATACCGACTGCGCAGACAACCGACTTGAATCGGCGTAGATATCGGTCAACTTCAGCCGTTTTGAGTTCCTTCGTGCAGTAGCGAGCTGTGCTGCTGCTCCAGAAGGGTTTATCGCCTTCCTTCTGAACCCCAAGCTCGGATGAAAACTGAGAAGCGATTGCATCTGCATCTTGCCGCTTTATCAGCGTTTGTCGTCGTTCCTCCCAACGGTCAATCATTCCGCCTTTCTGCCTGCGAACGATAACCAGCTCGACGTTGAGTTGATTGCAAGCGGCTTGCATGTGCTCAAGCGTCCCAGGCCATTCAACACGCCCTAAATCGGCTGTGATAGCGAAGAGTTTGCCTTCCCATCCTTGAGTGCGGTGTAGGGCTATGAGGTGCCTCAGCATGGCATCTGAGTCCTTTCCGCCACTGATAGAGATAGCCAGCGCCGCACCCATCTCCATGGCCTGTTTAATTGCAGATGGAGTTTCCCTAGAGGAAGGTCGCGCCGGAGAGAACAAAGAGAGTTGCTGTGATTGTGTCGTCATACTCATTCTGAATCGGTATAAATGTATTGAAATTGCGCTAGTGGTGCAATTTAAAGAACGGTGCGATCTGACAGTGGCGCGATCGCTAGTTGCTGAAGGGCGTTAAGCTACATCTTTGAGGCTTGTAATCTCGCTCTAGATGGTTGTTTCTTCTCGAATGCTTTTATAGTCGCCGTTGCCAATGATGAAGTGATCCAACACTGGGATATCCATCAGAAAACCAGCCTTGACCATGATTCTTGTAAGGCTTATATCCTCAGGGCTTGCCGCTAAATTCCCTGATGGATGGTTATGGGCGATGATGATCCGTTTCCCACCGTGCCTTAGCGCTGCTGTGAATACAGCGTCTGGATGAAGCGGACATGCAGTTCTAGAGCCAACGCTGATAACTTCTGTTGCTAGCCATTTGTGATGAACGTCCATTATCAAAACGGCTGCGTGCTCACGGCATTTCCACCCCAAGGTAAGTATGAGAAGGGCCACAGCGACAGAGGGATCGTCAACTGTTGTGATCTCTGCCTGTGCGTCTGATTTAGGCGTGTAAGCTAATCGCCCAAGCGTTATTGCCGCCATTAACTTGCAAGCTTGCTTCTCGGTCAGTCCAGCGGCTCTAAGCGCTTCCTTTGAAAGCTGACGAAGGGCAGCAGATGGATCGCTGATTGTGGTTGTCTCGGAGTTCTTTAAGCAGAGACGTTCGGCCATCTTCTGCCCTCTATGAGACTGTACTTCTAGGACTGTTGTAATTAGTTCTGAAATGCTGTTCATGACTCTTTTAGATGTAGCGATGAGAGCCAACTATGCGAGGTAAGTTGTTTGCCCTGCTAACTCTATTATACTCATTGACCTCACTTTGAGTATGAATTTATATATTTAATATACTTATATTTGGGTATATTAAATGGTTCTATTTTCTTTTTTTACGATTGTCACCCTCAATGCCTGCCCGCTATGAGTATAAAAGGCATTATGAGTAGTGATGTTATGGCTTTGCTAGGCCGTGAAAGCCTTGTTGTAGGGAGTTTCACGCTATACGGGAATACATAAGACATTTATA
>JAAUPS010000333.1 GCA_012033015.1 Phormidesmis sp. RL_2_1 | reverse complement strand
TTGGGCCGATGTATTGAACCGTGCCAACTTGGGTATGGAAGTGATGCACGAGCGTAATGCTCACAACTTCCCGCTTGACTTGGCTGCTGGTGAGGCTGCCCCTGTGGCTCTCACTGCGCCTTCAATCAACGCGTAGTCACTGGATTTGGCCTTAAGATTGGCCTTAAGATAGGCAAAAGCCCTCCTTACTTCCTGATTAAAGGTTTGTAGGGGGGGCTTTTTACGTTATGTGACTCACATATGTAGTAACCTATATGCGACAAGCTATGTGGCTCGGGCCTGAATCACTCATCAAGCACGGGCGATGCCGTCATAAGTGGGAGCGGGATTTTTCCCTATGACCAGTGTTGTACCAGATTTTCAAATTGCGAATTCTTCAGATCAGCCCAATGCTGGCTTGAGTGCGGCTCAAGCGCTAGATTTGCCATCTCTCAATGCGAGGTTTGAGCGTTCAACCGCGACCGAGTTGATTGAATGGGGTCACCAAACCTTCGGAGAGGCGCTGGTGATGAGTACGAGCTTTGGCATTCAGTCGGCAGTAATGTTGGAGCTAGTGACAAGTGTTATACCCGATATTCCCATTATTTGGGTAGATACGGGCTATTTGCCCGCCGAGACCTATCTTTTTGCTGAGCAGTTAACCAAACGGCTATCGCTGAATTTAAAGGTTTACCAGTCAGCTATTAGTCCGGCTCGAATGGAAACGCTATATGGCAGATTATGGGAAGAGGGGACGGCAGAAGCTTTTGACCGTTATGACGAAATGCGTAAGGTGGAGCCCATGCAGCGGGCTTTGAAGGATCTAGGTGCACTGGCGTGGCTGACAGGGCTGCGGGCTGATCAAACCGAACATCGCAAAACCTTGGGTCGCATTGCTATGCAGGAAGCCCGCTATAAGCTGCTGCCCATTTTGTATTGGAACTCTAAAGATATTTATGAGTATCTTAAAGCTCATGATTTGCCGTATCATCCGCTCTGGGAGCAAGGCTATGTCAGTGTGGGTGATTGGCACTCTAGTAGACCTTTGGGTGTAGATGATACCGATGGCCGTGCGACCCGGTTTAATGGCCTCAAGCAAGAATGTGGTATTCATATTCCACGGACCCCTGAAGAGGCTGAAAGCTTAAATTCTAGCTCGCTATAGCCTGATCACTAGCCCTGATCATTAGCCTGATCACTTTGTCGGCTACACTGCCTAGTGCACGTGACTGACGACACTTCGCTCACGGCTGTCTGTCTTGGACACTATTTCTGTTCCGTCACTGGCTCTGTTCTATCACTATGGTGAAAGGTCTCAAATCTGTTTTAGTCAATAGCAAGTCTCTGAGCGAAATTGCCCAACAGTTTGTTAAATATGGTGATATTGAGGGGGTTACGGCTTTAGGGCATGGGAATATCAACAGCACCTTTTTGGTGACTGTAAGTGCTGTAGCCGGACACCCAACACTTGAAAGATTTGTTCTCCAGCGGATTAACAGACAGGTGTTTCGTCAGCCTGAACGGGTCATTCACAACATGGTTGCGCTGGGTGATTACTGGGATGGTGCTTGCCAGCAAAAGACGGGCCATAAGAGCGCTGGTTTGCCAAGGCGGTGGGAAATTCCCCGTATTTTACAGACAAACCAGGGGCAGAACTATTGGATTGATGAGGCCGGAGACTATTGGCGCGCTATCAGTTTTATCGAAGATGCTCAGGTTTGTGAATCGGTGGAGAGTGTCGCCCATGCTCAAGAAATTGGCTATGGTTTGGCGATGTTTCACAAGCTCATGAGTAAGCTGCCAACTGACACGTTAGCGGATACTTTAGAAGGCTTTCACATTACACCGGCTTACCTTACTGAGTACGAGCAGGTAAGCCGCGATCGCTTGCCACTAGACGATATACAAACTTCTGGTTTAACTGAGGCTTCTGGTTTCACTGAGGAACAGACCCTACAAATATCTTATTGCAGGGCTTTTATAGAGGCGCGTAAAGCCTGGGCTGATGTGCTGGAGAAGGCTAAAGCCGCAGGTCGTTTAAAGTTGCGTCCTATCCATGGTGATCCCAAAGTCAATAACATTATGATGGCAGCCAATGGTCAAGCTGTCAGTTTGATTGATTTAGATACATTTAAGCCCGGTTTATTGCACTATGACATTGGCGATTGCTTACGCTCAGGGTGTAATCGACTGGGTGAAGAGACTGAAGATTGGCACAATGTAGTGTTTGATGTTGATCTTGCTAAGGCCATGCTGAAAGGATATTTATCTTTGGCAAAAGATTTTTGGGATGAACAAGATTATGACTATCTATACGATGCCATTCGTCTGATGGCTTTTGAACTGGGACTGAGATTTTTTACCGATTACTTAGCGGGTGATGTGTACTTTAAGGTGAAGCATTCTACCCATAATCTTGCCCGCGCCTTAGTCCAGTTTAAGCTGACTGAAAGCATAGAAGCCCAAGCTGATATCCTACGCACTATGATTCAGGAGATGAGATAGCCCATGTCCTTTCCGATCAATGATGCGTTCGGTCATTCATCTCAGCACTTTCAACTGCTTCCCTTTCAGCCTAATGCTCATACCCAAAATATAGCGATCAAGGGTAATGTCTTGAGAGATGGCTCTCAGTTAAGTGTTGCCTATTGGATAGAAGGCGATTGGGAGAAGGTTATTATCCCGGATTTGCGATTTCACCGGTTTCCTGAACGGCGCGATCGCCTGTGGGAGAAAACTTGTTTTGAGTTTTTTTTAGCCGCAGTTGATGCCAACTCAACCCATACCAAAGACAATCCTTACTGGGAAATTAATCTATCGCCAGAAGGCCATTGGAATGTGTTTTCATTTATGGGCTATCGCCACAGCATGAGAGTAGAAAGCGCGATCGCAACCCTACCATTCAATGTCCGCACCTCACCGACAGGACTACATTTGGAAATAGTGATGGACACAAGCGCCCTGATCGCTCCAGATAAGCCGATACAAATAGGCATTAGTATGGTGACACTGCTCAAAACCGAAGCAGACCCAGCAGAGGCTTTTTGGGCAATCACCCACCCTAGCACCGAAGCTGACTTCCATCATCCCGACAGCCTCGCTATGCAGCTTATTCCCTGATCAGCCAATTTCTTAGATCAACCAATGTCTTAGATCAGCCAAGCCCCGGTCGGCCTTTCTTTGCCAAGCCCCTCTGTTTATTGCCTCCTAGCCATGACCTCTCCCTACCAAGGCCAATCAACCGCTAAAACCATCTTTCTGCTCACCTCTATGGTTGGCTGGTTGATTGTCGGCGCATCACTGATTTACTTAATGCCCGCCGCCGCCAATATGTTGCAGCCCTCCGAGTTGACAGACACCTGGATGAAAACCTTAGCTGGCAGTGGCTATAACCCCATGTTGGCCATTGCAGGTGGCGGCGCTACTTTTGCACTGACAGTGGCTTGGAACGCCCTTTGGTATGCCAAATTTGAACACTCTCAAAAGGTCACAGATAAGCCAAACTGATGCCAGCCAAACTGGTAGCAGGATTAAACTGAAGCGATCAAACTGAAGCGATCAAACTGAGATCAGGATTATGAGCAAGACTATTGACAAGATTTGCAATTTGCAAAGGGCGTTTGTGGGCTAATTGCTGCTTTTACAAACGCCCTTTTAGCATTTGAACCGTTTATCGCTTAGCCAACCAGATGAGCCTCTAAGAACCATAAGCGCTTATCAATCGTTCGAGAGATTTCAACGTATAGGTCGTTAGTATCTTGATCGCCTAGCTCGTCGGCTTGATCAATACTGGTACGAAGATGCTTGGCATAGGCAGCGTAGCGATCGGCTAGCGCGGCAACATGCTCCATACCACCGACAGCATCAAAGTCATACTCAGGCAAAATAGAACGACTAGCAGCCACCCGAACCGTGCCCATGGCGGTTCCGGCGAGGGCGGTAACCCGTTCAGCGACCATATCAGAAAACGCTTCTAGTTCGCCTGCCATTTCGTCAAACAAAAGATGCAGTTGGTAAAAATCTTTACCCTTAACGTTCCAATGGGCCTGCTTGGTTTGAGTCCGCAAGTCTGTTGTAGCAGCCAAGGTAGTATTCAGCATGTCGGCAACGGACTGACGCGTTTCTAGGGGTAGGTCAATCCGAGTGGGGTAAAAAGACGTTTGAGATGTTGTTGCAACCATGGGACCTCCAAAAAGTAGGGAGCGACTGCTTAAGTGTTTCAAAGTTAAGTGCTCTGGCTTCAAGGTTAGCGTAGAGCTATGGATTAACTGAAGGCTTTAATACAGATCGAATGAATTTCTTGTTTTAATCATACTCATAATGACTTCGCTTTGTCAAATTTCTAAGCGCAATATTGCGATCGCTATAGTCTATTTTCGAGCTGCACGACTGGCGGTAGGAGGGCCTCCGTCAAGTGTGTGTGGCCAGCGGCCGGGTGCAGGCGGTGCTAATTGTTGATTAACATGATGGTGAGGAGCATGTTGATGAATATTAATTCCTATGCCAAGGTTAACCATTGACGATAAGGCTACAATGGCCGATGTCATTGACTGTGCACCTGCGAGTACTCGCGAGTAACCGCTAGTGCTCGCGAGTACTCGATACACCTACGCCCTATCCCTCACTCCCCGAAGCTTTTATGACTGCTGCTGCACCTGCAAAACTCAGTACGAAGCCGTTATTGGATTGGAAACCCACTGCCAGCTCAGCACCGAGACTAAAATCTTTTCTACCAGCTCTGCTGCTTTTGGCGCTGATCCCAACACCCATGTAGACCCTGTCACTATGGGCCTGCCGGGGGTGCTACCCGTACTCAATGAAAAAGTGCTGGAGTATGCGGTCAAAGCAGGCTTGGCGCTCAATTGCCAAATCGCGCCTTACAGCAAATTTGATCGCAAACAGTACTTTTACCCCGACTTGCCCAAAAACTATCAAATCTCCCAGTTCGATCTGCCCATTGCTGAGCATGGCTGGCTCGAAATTGAACTGATCAAAAACGGTGAGCCC
>JAAUPS010000332.1 GCA_012033015.1 Phormidesmis sp. RL_2_1 | reverse complement strand
TTTTGTAACGTTTGGTCCTGTGTTATCCCGTATTTTGTGACGTTTTCACTATGGCGAAAGATCTGCGAGATTTTTTTGAAAAAAGTTAGGTCGCGGGGGCAACTGCGAAATGTTTCAGCGCTGGTGGATCCTAACTTAGAGATAGCCGAAATCTCTAACCGGCTGCTGCAATCAGGCGGCCCTGCTGTGCTATTTGAAAATGTTAAAGGATCGCCCTATCCAGTGGTGGTGAATTTGTTGGGTACGGTAGAGCGGGTGTGCTGGGCGATGAATATGGAGCACCCAGAAGAACTAGAGGTGCTAGGCAAAAAGCTCGGGATGTTGCAACAGCCGAAGCCACCGAAAAAAATCTCCCAGGCAATTGATTTGGGAAAAGTGCTGTTTGATGTGGTTAAAGCTAAACCTAGGCGGGACTGGTTGCCTGCCTGCCAGCAGGTGGTAAAGCTAGATGATCAGGTGGATTTGACCAAAATTCCGATGATTCGGCCCTATCCCAAGGATGGGGGTAAGGTGGTGACCCTAGGACTGGTGATTACCAAAGACTGTGAAACCGGAGTGCCCAATGTGGGGGTGTACCGTTTGCAGCTTCAAAGCCAAAACACGATGACGGTGCAGTGGCTGTCGGTGCGGGGTGGCGCTAGACATCTGCGCAAGGCCGCAGAACGGGGTAAGAGCTTGGAAGTGGCGATCGCGATCGGGGTAGACCCATTGATCATCATGGCAGCAGCCACTCCCATTCCGGTAGACCTATCGGAATGGCTATTTGCCGGACTGTACGCGGGCCGAGGCGTTTCCTTAGCCAAGTGCAAAACGGTGGATTTGGAAGTGCCCTCCATGTCAGAGTTTGTCCTAGAAGGAACGATTACTCCCGGTGAAACCGCAACCGATGGCCCCTTTGGCGATCACATGGGCTACTACGGCGGGCTGAATGATGAAGCCCCCCTGATTCGTTTTCACTGTATGACCCATCGCAAGTCACCGGTGTATTTGACCACCTTTAGCGGGCGGCCGCCAAAGGAAGAGGCGATGATGGCGATCGCCCTTAACCGCATCTACACCCCCATCCTCCGCCAACAGGTCTCCGAAATTGTTGATTTCTTCCTACCCATGGAGGCCCTCAGCTACAAAGCGGCCATTATCTCGATTGACAAATCCTACCCCGGACAGGCAAGGCGGGCTGCTATGGCCTTTTGGACAGCATTGCCCCAATTTACCTACACCAAGTTTGTCATCGTAGTCGATAAAGACATCAATATCCGCGATCCGCGCCAGGTGGTATGGGCTGTCACGTCTAAGGTCGATCCGATTCGCGATGTGTTCATTTTGCCCGATAGCCCGTTTGACTCGTTGGATTTTGCCAATGAACGACTGGGCTTGGGCAGCCGCATGGGTATTGATGCGACCACCAAAGTCGCACCCGAAACGGAACATGCTTGGGGCGAACAGCTCGAATCTGATCCGGGTATGGCGGCATTGGTGAAACGCCGATGGCAGGAATATGGTTTGGACGATATCAATTTAGATGAGGCGGATGCGAA
This sequence comes from Phormidesmis sp. RL_2_1, assembly GCA_012033015.1. GTDB lineage: Bacteria > Cyanobacteriota > Cyanobacteriia > Phormidesmidales > Phormidesmidaceae > Phormidesmis. The sequence continues at coordinate 3,454 of JAAUPS010000332.1, read as the reverse complement.
TGTCTTTGGATATGACATTCGTTAGGTGTTGGCGCTTTTAAGCAGGCGGCAGTGGCGGACGATGTTTGGGATAAGTCAGCAGATTCAACAGCAGTCAGTGGATTAGCCAGTCAGTGGATTAGCCAGTCAGTGGATTAGACGTAAGATTGAAGGCTCTGGCGTTGGGCCAGGGTTTGATTTTGCTCTAGGGTGAGCTGTAGATCTGAAAGCTGTTTGAGCTGGGCTTTGAGGGTTTCGGCGTCTTTTTTGGCAGCGACTTTGCGATGGAGGGCGGCGCGAGCGAGATCTTCGCGGCCTTGGGTGAGGGCACGCTGGGCCACACGCTGCCAAGTTAGGATCTCGGTGGTGGCTTTTTGGTAGTTGGGAATAAGGGTGTTGGTGCGATCGCGACGTTATTAAGCGCTGTCTCAAAGAGCTGTAGCGTTTTTTCAGGAGATTCATCGGCGGTTGTGGCAGCGCGGTTGGCTAGCTCACCGGCTGCTGGCAGCCTAATTTGATCGAGGCGAAGGCCAAAGCTGTCAATTTGGGTGCATTCGCTACGGCCTGTTTTACACCAATTGGCAAAATGCTCGCAGTTGTTAAAAAATAAATCGTACTGGCACTCGCCTAGTCGGCTTTCAGCACGTTGTATCACCACCGATGGAATAAAGGCAGTGGGCTGCGGCTTGACGTACACTGGGCCGCCGCGGGCAAAGATCTGCCAAGAGGTACGAGTAATACAGGCTTCACCAATTTTGCTGTAGTGAATGATGGTGCGATCGCCGCAGTCTATACCGTGGTGCTCGTAGGGGATACCAACGATCTCTCGAATTGCATAGACTTGGTCACCTCTAGCCATGGGTTTTGTATTTATCGCAATATGATATTTCGACAAGTATCATATTGCGGCAATAGATGGATGACTAGATTATAGAGTTGGATATCTAGCAAAGTAAGGATGCATTCTTACTTTGTCTTGGTGAGCATTCCTTAGCGCCGTAGGACGACGCAGGGTCTCACCGCTGTCTTGGTGAGCATTCCTTAGCGCCGTAGGACGACGCAGGGTCTCACCGCTGCTCGTCGAGTGAGCTGCTGCTAGTCAAGGCTTCCAGCGTTGGCGTAGCCTCTCCGAGGAGAATGACTATTGTCCTAACTCACTCGACAGAAGCTATAGCTTCAGCCTATTTAGCAGGGTGTTTTTGTTTTTCCATCAGCGCATGAATCGACGACATGCCCTTTGTCTGCTGGATGATATTGATTTGAATATTAGGCCCAGATCGGGCAAGACGAATCACTAGGCCATCTTGGACAGGCTTAGACTCAATCCGCTGCCCCGCCAGATAAGTTCCATTAGAGCCGATGTTGTGAATTTCCCAACCGTTTTCGCCTTGGCGTAGTTCTGCATGATGACGGGAAACCACTGCACTGTAAAGCACAACATCATTGTTCACTGATCGCCCAATGCGAACCACCGGTTCTTCTTCAAATGTCCAGCTTTGGACAGGCGTTTTATCGATGGGGTGCAGCAAGGAAAGGGTAATAACGTTATTTAATGCGGACACGGTGCGACACCAGAAAAAAAGGACACAAAGCGCTGACAACGCAGACATCTGAAGGACAAGTCAGCTTTGAAGTGCTTGCCAAAAACAACTGGTGCGACCCAATGGCGCTAGGCTGTCTCGAAGATAAAGCTGACTTTATCGCCTTTGCCAAAAGCAATGCGATCGCCCGGACGCAGCCGATGACGGTTACCCGCTGGAAGCGGTAGCCCATTGATATAGGTACCGTTAGAACTACCGACATCTTCGAGGTAGTAGACATCGCCTTCTACCCGCAAATTGGCATGAACCCTAGAAACCACTTCTGAGTCAGGAAACCCAGAGACATCTATATCAGGCGGCGTTTGATCGTTAGGTTTCCCAATCCTTACAACAGATAAGCTGCCTCGGAATTTCGATGGGGGTATTGGTTTGGGTATGCCTGAAACGGACATTGGGCATTTGAAGCTGAGTTGCCGGGGCGGCGACAGGCGGCGCAATGACCGGTGTGGCAGCGGCTTCTGTGGTGGCAGGCTCTGTGGCTTCTGTGGTGGCAGGCTCTGTGGGTTCTACGACGGCGGCAGGCTCTGTGGGTTCTGCGACGGCGGCAGGATCAATGGGATCAGGCACAATCAGCGGGTCAGGTTCGATTAAATCAGGTAGGGCAAAGTCTGGATCAGGGGCTAGCTCAGCACTGGTACTAGGTACCGCGAAAGCTTGCGTTTGCATTTCTGAGTTAGCGACTGGTGTGGCTGCCTCGCTGTTAACGGCGGCGAGACTGCGCAGATCGTTGCCGCATTGGCCACAAAAGCTGGCATCTGCCTGGATGGGGGTGCCGCAGCTAGGGCAGGCGATGAGGCTAGGCAAGGGGGTATAGCAGGCTTCGCATTGGAGCGCGCCGTCGGGATTTTGGTGATTGCAGTTAGGGCAGGTGATCATGGGTGAAGAAGGGGGGAAGGGAAAGCGGGAAGAAGGAGGGAAGGGTTTATTGAGAGGTTGTGGGAATGCCTTGTCCGGCGGCGATATCTAGCAGCCAGTGAGGATTGGCCGGTTGAATAAATTTGCTGGGGTAGGTATGGGGGTCAGCGTCAGCGGAAAAGACTTGTGAGAGGGCGGTTTGTTTGTTTTCACCAGCTACGAGGAAGACAATTTTGCGGCCTTGATTAATTAAGGGCACGGTGAAGGTAATTCGGGGATCGCCGCCGTTGTTGCCGACGGTGATGAGGCGATCGCGCACGTCTAGAGCATCTGTGTGGGGAAAGAGCGAAGCGGTGTGGCCATCGTCGCCCATGCCTTGCAAGACAAAGTCAAGGGCGGGAATGTCACCGGGTTGGGTTTGAAAAATTGCTGAAGGGTGGCTTCGTAAGCGGCAGCGTCGATGGCCGGATCGCCAGCGCTAGTCGGCATGGGGAAAACGTTGTCGGGCGGAATGGGAACATGGTTGAGCAGTGCTTCTCTGGTCATGCGGGCATTGCTGTTTTCGTGGTCGTGGGGAACGTAGCGTTCGTCGCCCCAAAAGATGTAGATCTGCTCCCACGGCAAGTCGGCTTGGGCTAAAGATTCGTAGAGGGGTTTGGGGGTACTGCCGCCGGAAAGGGCGATGGTAGCACGGCCTCGGTCGGCGATCGCACCTTTGATACAGTCCACAGCTAGGGCATGGGCACGCGCTAGCAGGGCGGCTTTGTCCGGCAAAATTTCAATCGTGGGGGCCATGGGGGATTGTCCTTAAACAGGCTTGAATAATTAAGTGATAGCTTAGCGCGACGTTCACCTGTGCTTATCTGCTCTCAGGGCCAAATTTCAGGGCCAAATCTCAGGGCCAAATCTCAGGGCCAAATCTTAGGGCCAGATAAGATCAACAGTGGCGCGCAACAGGTAAGTTTTAGCGGTTTGCGCTGACTGATGTTTTCGGTGGTTTATGTTTTCGGCGGTTTATG
>JAAUPS010000111.1 GCA_012033015.1 Phormidesmis sp. RL_2_1 | reverse complement strand
CGTGTGCCGGATGCATAACGCCGACGGCGAGGCTACGCCAACCGGTACACGCGCGTCGCTTGGTCTGTTGTCACATAGAGGCTGGCACATAGAGGCTGGCACATAGAGGCTGGCACGTAGAGGCTTCAGCCAGCGTGCTGTATCTCAGCCAAGCGACCAAAGCTATAGCCTGTACCGGATGCATTCGGTATAGGCTACTCACTTGGCCTGTTGTCCTGCAAAGGTTTCACCAAAATATCTGGACTCTAGCCAAGTGAGAAACGCTATATAAATGGCACCCGTCAAACTTTCGAGCATTTGGCCTAAGGCTCTGCTAACCGAGAAAGCGCCCGACGCTTAAAGCCTCTGACATCTTTCAGGGCAGTGGCTTGGTGAATATTCACATCTTTAATGACGCTGAAACTACCATCTGTTTCAAGTACAACAGCATCTATGCTGCTTAAGCAGCCATAGCCGCTAAGTCTGATCGCAGCGAGGATCTCTCCTGGGGTAACGCGCTCTTCCCTCAGCGCAGAATCTATCATTTCACCTTTAAAGGTGAGTAAGGTTGGCTCTGATTTAACCAGTGCTGGAATAATACCTGTGCGTACCGAAAGCCAGGTAATGATAAATTGGAACCCTATCAGCAAGCCAAATGCCAACATAGATTGGAGAAAAGAGGTGCTTTGGTTAAGCAGGGTGCTAGCCAAAATAGAACCTAGCGCAATGGTCACGACAAAGTCGAACGAGTTCCACTTTGATAAAGTTCGCTTACCAAATATCCGTAGCCAGACAATTAGACCAAAGTAAGCAAGAGAACCAACCCATAGGGTATGTAGAAGAACCGGCCCATTCCCTATCAGCGCTTCTTCAAGTGAAAAGTCCATGATGAATCCTTGCAAAACAATGGCGACGTTAAAACGGTGGCATAAATGCTCTTTTGAGCATAAAGGAAGCAAAGCAGATTTTCTTCCATACAGAGATAGATACAATCTGTGTTGTTGCTGTGTGTTGTTAGCTTCAACCCCTAAAGAAGACTCAGCTAGTCGATTGAATCATCTCCTAGGTAGAGGCTTAGCAAGCCCCTGTAGATCATGCTGATAAAATAGGCGCAGCAGGAACGGTTTCTGAAATTGAATTTCGCTTTGAAAAAAGCAAGAAAAAAGCAAGCAAGAAAAAAGCAAGCAAGAAAAAAGCATACAAAATACATTGGTCTTAGCGATGGCAAAGCCTGCATTCACAATTGGAGTTGAGGAAGAGTATCAGATTGTAGATGCACAGACGCGATCGCTAACAGGCCGATCAAATTCCTTAATTACAACCAATGAAGCGGCACAAATTGAACAAAAAATAGTACATGAGCTGTTTCGTTGCGAAGTCGAAATTGCAACGAACGTGTGTGAAACGCTAGAGGATGTACGACAGGCCCTCACAGCAGCAAGGCGAGCGGTGATCAATGCGGCTAGGGCAACAGGTAGTGAGATCGCCGCTGCTGGAACACATCCTTTTTCTCGATGGGAAGAACAGCAAATTACCCCAAAAGAGCGATATTATGCGCTTCACTCTGATCTTGGCCGAATTATTCGCGAACTCATCATTTTGGGTTGTCATGTACATGTAGGAATTGACGATAAAGAGATGGCGGTTCAGGTCATGAATCGGGCTCGCGTCTGGCTACCAACGCTCTTAGCATTGACGGCAAATTCTCCTTTTTGGGAGGGCCAAGATACAGGGTATGACAGCTACCGCATGGCACTTTGGAGCCGACTGCCAACATCAGGGCCACCACCCTTTTTCGATAGCTATGCGGACTATCAAAGTTTTATTCAGCAGCTAATCAACACAGGTATCACAGACGATCCGACAAAAATTTATTGGGATATTCGACTATCTGAGCGGTTCCCAACAGTAGAGTTTCGGATGTCGGATGTGTGTAGCACCATAGACGAAGCGGTCATGCTAGCAGGGTTAGTCAGGGCACTAGCGCATACCTGCTACAACGATGCCATGAGGGATAAAGCGGCTATGCCAGTCAGAGGGGAAATGATGAAAGCAGCGATGTGGCGGGCAGCGCGCTATGGTCTGAGCGGAGAGCTGATTGACTTCGATAAACTGCAGTCGATACCAGCGAGGACATCGGTTAGCACCTTGCTAGAATACGTGCAGCCAGCACTGACAATTTACGGCGATGAATCGGTTGTGATAGGGGAAGTAGAACGAATCTTAGCTGAGGGTAATAGCGCTCAGCGACAGCGACAGATATACCAGGAAACCAAGAGTTTACAAACCGTAGTTGATGAGATCGTGCGGCGTAGCGCTTTATCTGTTTAGCTTGTGAGCTTGTTTTAGCTTGTGAGCTTGTTGAGCTTGTGAGCTTGCTTAACCTGTTTAGCTTGTGAGCTATATCTGTTAGCTGCTGCTAGCCCCGGTATCTAGCGTTGGCGGAGCCTCTCCAAGGAGAATGACTATTGTCTTACCTCACTCGACAGAGGCTGTGGCAATAAAATTTATTCTGCTCAGCAGACTGTATTAAAGTATCCCTTTTGACACAAGCTATTCCTTCTACAGACAGGCTCATTGACCAGATATTTAGCATAGTCTTAAGGCCTACACGTCGTCCAAACGTTATAAACGTTATCTATTTGTATAGCCGGTCATACAGTTTTCGGCTATATAAATTAGTCACCTAAAACAATAGTTGTTCATTCAGGTTTCGAATTATGGCATATACAGAAGGTACAAACATAGGTGCTCGCCCAGTGCCTGTAAAGGTTGGGCCGTCAGTTGTTGAATATCATGACAGCGTTCGATGGGGGCCTATTTTTGCAGGAATTGTGGTTTCCATCGTTTCTCAGCTAATGATGAGTGCTCTTGGCGCATCTATTGGCGGCATTGTATCTGGTGAGGCTACTGCAGGCAGCATCGGCGTAGGGCTGGGCATCTGGGCTATTATTAGCCTACTGATTTCTCTATTTTTAGGCAGTTGGGTCATGGCGGCTTCTTGCGGCCCGATGAATAACAAGACTGCTATGCTCAATGCTACCGTTATGTGGGCGACAACATTGGTCATCAGTGGTTGGTTGTTGGCTAGTGGGGTATCAGGTGCCTTTGGAATATTAGCGGCTAACGTGGGCGGGGCGCTGACTCAAGTCATTGAGCCCGGTGGTGTTTCTTTACCTGGACAAGAGCAAGTGCAGCAAGCAATTCCGGATGTCAGTGCGGAAGAAGCTTCTCAGTATGCCGCTAATGCGGCTAAAGCCGGGTTCTCTTTTCTGATCGGGTCTGCACTAGGGTGGATAGCATCTCTGATTGGAGCAACAGTAGGTGCTAAAAAGCCTCGGGTTGTGGCTCGATAGGAACTAGCCTTGCTACCGACGAACACTTATTTTATGAGTTGTTCTGTCGATTGAGAATGGCTTAACTTGGCGTGGGATTAACAGTTTAGTCTGAACAGTTTAGTCTGAACAGTTTAATGTGAACAGCTTAGTCTGAGTGGATGGTATGAAATGTGGATGCATGAAATGTGGATGCATGAAAGTGTCACCGCAGCATATGCACGATATCTCGCTTATAGGCCAAAAACTCAGTTGTCAGCTTCATATCTAGCTCTCTGGGCTTAGGGAGGTTAATGTTCATTGTTTTATGGAGTTTTCCGTCTCGACCCATCACGCAGACGCGTTGGGAGAGAAAAATCGCTTCCTCAATATCATGGGTAATCATCAGTACGGTGATGTGCGTTTTTTCCCAAAGTTGATGGAAAAATTCCTGAAGCTGTTCTTTAGTTTGCGAATCTAATGCCCCAAAAGGCTCATCCATCAAGAGTACTTCGGGTTCATTGGCTAGGGCGCGGGCGATCGCAACACGCTGCTTCATCCCACCTGAGAGCGCCTTAGGATAGGCTTTGGCACTAGCCGTTAGACCCACAATCTCTAAATAGTGGGCGACCCTTTGATGGCGTTCAGCCTTAGCCATACCTTTGAGCTTTAGACCAAAAGCCACATTCTCAGCAACTGACAGCCAAGGAAACAGGGTATAGTTTTGAAAAACCATGCCCCGATCGGCTCCTGGCCCTGGAACCGGCACACCATCGACTAAAATTTCCCCTGAAGTCGCCTTAGTTAGCCCTGCGGCAATGCTCAATAAGGTAGATTTACCACAGCCTGAAGGGCCGACAATACAGCTAAACTCATTCGGTGCGATCGCCAAACTGACATTATCCACCGCTGTAACAGCCTGTTTCCCTTGGCCGAACACCTTCACAACGTGACGCACCTCTAGCTTGGGGCAGCGTTGCGCCACAGGTGACAGCGTCGTCGGAAAATTAGGTTGTATCAGCGACGCTGAATCGAAACCAGCCATAATTTGAATAGCACTCTAATAAATAGCACTCTAAATAGCACTCTAAACAGCACTCCAAACAACACTCCACTCCAAACCGCGACCGTAACAAAACCGCTAGCTCAACCGCTAACTCAACCGCTAGCTCATTTTAGAGTCAGCCCAAGGCAGCCAGAGTTGAAACAGCAGCTTAAAGGCAAAATCTGTCGCCAATCCGATCACACAAATCACCAAAATGCAAAACATCGCCCTATCGGTTTGCAAATATCGCTGTGATCTGACAATGGTAAATCCTAAGCCATTTTCGGCCGCAATCAGCTCAGAAAGCACCAAAAAGTTCCATGCACCCGCAATATTCACCCTCAAGGTATCCAAAATGCTGGGCAGTGTAGCAGGTAAAATCACCCGCTGTAACAAATCCAGGCGCGTTGCCCCTAACGTATAGGCCACATTGAGCGTCTCATTGGGAATAAACTTCACCGCATCAGCAATCATCGTGGCGTTATAAAACACAATGCCCAAAAAATAATGATCACCTTAGAGGTTTCATCAATGCCTGCCCAAATAATAATCAGCGGCACAAAAGCAGCAATGGGCATGTAGCGGGCAGTACGCACAAACCCACCTAAAAGGCTATCCATGCTGTAAAACGTGCCCATCGCAATACCGACCGGAATACCGACTAGCGCGGCAAATGTAAAGCCAGCCATCACCCGCGCTAGACTCGCAAAAATGTCAACCATCAGCTCGCCATCGCTCAGCATGGCAACGCCCCTGACAATCACCTCACTCGGCGTTGGCAAAAACTTAGGGTTCACATAGCCGCCATAGCTCAAGGCTCCCCAAATCAGCACAGGAACCATCAAAGATACCACCACTAAAGCAACTTGAAGCCAGCTAGGAAAGCCCTGGCGAATGCTCCAAAATACCGAGGGCCTCAAGTAGCGTCGCTTTGAGGGCATCTCTGCAGGCAGATCTGGGGGCGGCTCTGAGGGATCTGGCGAGCGCTGAGCAGAGAGTTGGCTAGCAGCCATTAGAGCTTCGCTGCCTCAACAAACTGCGGATCGATCAGCGCTGAAAGATCGCCCGGATCTGCCTCTATTTGCTCTTCGCTCAGGAGAAATGCAGAGAGTTCTGCCAATGGTTTGCCGAGATAGCGATCGCTATCTGGATCAGCCAACATCTCCAGATTTTCCGCTTGATCGGGCAGCTCTAGCCCTGCCAAATCACTCTCCAAATCCGCAGCCTCCATCTCTAAAACCGCAGCGCCAATTTCGAGACCTTCTTCAGGATTCTCTTTGAGATACTCAATCCCTCTTAAAGTCGCATTGACAAATGCCTGTACTGCTTCAGGATTTTCCTCGACATAGGCCGTATCAAATATATACAAATCCGAGATAGCGGTTGGCATTTGAGACGAGTCGTAAATAATGCGGCCATCTTCAGTAGCATCGGCAGCTTCTTGCAAGAAAGGCGCATAGGTTACGGCGATGTCAACATTTCCCGATTGGAAGGCAGCAGCAGCAGCAGCAGGGTCCGTGTTCACGGCGGTGATATCGTCCTTTGAGAGTCCGGCTTCCTTCAGCACTTGCAGTAAAAAGAAGTAGCCCACCGCACTGGTTTCTACGGCAACTTTTTTACCTTTAAAGTCTTCAATGCTGGTGATACTGTTCTTAGCCAAAATGCCGTCAATGCCGACCGAGTTGTCTTGCACCATGACAATTCTATAATCTTTGCCCTGGGATTTGATCAGCACAGCTTCAGAAGTCACGGGTGCGACCCCATCGAGCTGATCGCTCAAAAAAGCAGCAATGTACTCATTGCCCGCGCCGAAAAGACGCAGATCAAAATCCAAGCCTTCTTCTTCATAAAAGCCCTTGTCTTGGGCGATATACATCGGGACTTGGCCTGCCCAAGGTATGCTGCCCAAGGTCATGGACATGTTGGCAGTTGTCGCCTCCTCAGCAGGGGCACTATCGGCGCTATCGCTAGTTTCGGGGGTATCGCTGGCGGTATTGCAAGCATGGAGAAACGCTGCACCAGAAGCACCTGCTAAAAGTTGAAGGGCGTGGCGACGACGAATTTTGTAGAACCGGTTAGTCATAGGGGTATCCTCTTCTGCTGAAACTGTATAGCTTTTTTTGAGTAAAAAAGCAGTATAAACACTTACCGTAAAAACGCTAAAAACCTGTTCGCCTAGTTCTAGGGGAGCAGGCGAATGTCAAGGTGCTAACAATAATTGCTGCATGTGATGGGTTGGCTAGCGTTATCTACGGGTGTGTTTTTGTCCAAAGCAGGCGAAAAGTATTGATTAAGGGGCGCTCTTGAGGATTTGCGCAGGGCAGAATCCCCAAGGAAACATTCGTCTCGTATGATCTGCCTAGAACCATTCGTCTTTAGCGTCTGCTTTGGTATTGGTGTTACGCTCAGGCGTGTTGCGCTGAAATGTCATGGTGATCGAGCGTGACTGCTCGCCATCAACAGCGATCGCTCGGATGGGATAGTCGATATTACCATCGGGGAACGCCATGTGGAAACGGAAGGTGCCGTCGGGGTTGAGGGGGATGACGCGATCGCCGATAATAACCGTCGCATCCGGCTCTGTTGCACCGTACACAATCAGCTCAGCATCGGCTACTAGCCAGAAATTGCGTTTTCTTTCGCCGAAGCCCACGCCTGACATATTCAGCCCAGAGACGTTCAGCCCAGAAACATTCAGCGCTGAAAGCCCCATCCCTATACCCGATGCCATCCCAGAAGCAGACAGAGCGGCAGGCGGCATTTGCTCAGAGACCTGATGCATAGAGCCAAACAATGACCCTGCGACCCATGTGGCGGCTTGGCTTTGGGTCATCTCCCAAAGGGCATCGTAAATCGGAGGGGTTTCAGCCGTTGTCGGACTATCGGCAGCATCTGGCTGGGTACCGGGGCGACCTAGATTACCAAAAGTGCGCCCGACCAAGCTATCTTGCCAGCCGATGGTGGCAAATTGGTCATTGACCCAGTTAGAAGGATAAATGGGCGGTACTCGCACGGACGCAGAACGACTGAGGAGCAGCCAGCGATCGTCCGTTGTGAGGTAGCCAATTTCTGCGATGTAGTCGCGATCGCTCACCGGAATTTCGAGATACCAAGATCGGGCCATTTCATGGCAGTCGTACTGCTGCATACCGTGGGCCGCTTGACCTTGGCTGTGGTCTATATCCGTCACATCATACAGCCGTAGCATCAGCCGTTCGCCCCCTTGACGCCGCAGGGCATCTTTATGCTCATAAGCGATATCCCAGTAGGCATAAGCCCATTTGGGGTCACGGGGCAGTAACACAATCCGACTTTCTCCATAGCCATCAGGCAGATCTGATAGGCCATCGTCCACAGAAGCCAACTCTGCTGGTGTGAGGTTACCGCGATCCGAAAAATTGTTCATCGTGTGATTTTGATCCATAGAAGGGCTGGCTGTCGTCGCCGGTGCAGCAGTCATCGTTTTCTCTGTCGCCTCGGCTGACTGCATGGCAGCGACACTGGCCGCTGCCACGCCACCAAAAATCACAGCACCTTCACTGATAATGGTTTCACGGGTCGGTTCAATATCTGGAACGGTTGTCATTTCTGCAATGATAGTGTCACGGGTCGGTTCGAGCGTTTCGAAAAGGTCTGGCTCTGGCTGGGGCTGTCGCTCAAGCTCATCAGCAGGCGCTGTTGCCCACAAGTCTTCGGGTTCATCTGGAGCAGCCATATCGGCTGGCACAGCGGCTGCGATGGTAGTCGATGGCGGATCTGGCGCATCGTCCAACGTCAAATCCAAATTGTCATCGTATTCTTCATCGTCATCATCAGGCACTGACTCTAGGCTGGCATCTAAGCCAGCAGCGGCGACAGCGATGCCACCGAGGGCTGCGCCGCCAAGGGCTGTACCCGGCGTCAGCAAATCTAAGTTAGTGCCCTCCAAATCAGGCGATTCCAAATCAGTCGATTCTAAATCCACCGCGGCCTGACGAGAGACAGTTGCACTATCTTCTACACCCGGCAGTCCTACGGGCAGCGGAGCTAAAGGAACCGGGCTTTCAGGCGGCGTTTGCACAGCTCTCGACTCATCTATCACCCGATCCGTTGAGATTACAGACTGGGCCCGGTTAGAAACAGCGCGATCGCTTTCTGGATCGCCCGCTGGCGGCGGTACGGTGGCCGTAGGTGACGTTTGCCGCCTAGGTTCAGGGGTGGCCTGTGAGCGACGCTTACCCAACAGCCAAAGCCCTGTACCGAGCAAACCTAAAAGGGGCAAAAGCAGCCACCACAAGGGAAACTTTTCCCCAGCGGCAGCCCCAGCATCGGCCGGACTCTCGCCAGGGGCGGCGCTAGCGGCAACATCGGCTCCATCTGCACCAGCCTCTCCATAAGAGCGCCCATCCAATCCCCATAGACCTTGTCGGCCTTGGCTACCGGCGACAAAAAGCTGATCGTCATCGACAAATCTCAGTTCGGTAATCCCATTGTCTTCACCCAGCACAGCCGTGAAGGCGTCACCTTGCGGTTCACCATCAATCCCCCAGTAGCGAACTTTACCGGTATTCGTACCGGTGGCCAGGATCTGACCATCTTCACTAAAAGCCAGCGCTGTGACTGCACCACCAGCACCCGCCAAAGGGCCTGCTATCAATTTCCCATCGGCATCCTCAATAATGGCAAGGTTATCTTCATTGGTGCGGGCTACGAGGTCACCATCCGGGCTAGTTACCGTCGGTGCAGGGCCTTCCAAATCAGCGGCAGCAGCGGCTTCTGTCGCTTGCACATCAGCCACCGTAGCGACCCCTTCCGGGCTCGTGGCTACGGCCAAAAACCCTTGAACAGCAGGGCTAGGTTCACCGCGATAAACATAGTTACGGGGCTGAGAAAATGGATAGCGGGGGTCATCCGGCAGGGTTTGGTGCATGGAGATGATTTTGACATCGCTCTTGCCAAGCACTTGATGGGCGATCGCGTAGCCAATGCCATCGTTACCCAAGGCCTTAATCACGGCTTCAGTTTCATCTTCACTGACCGGCTCAGCCGTTGCACCAGTGGTAAAAGGCGCTGACTGAAACACTGGGTAAGGCCGAAAAGCTTTGCGAGTATCGCTAAATTCTGGGCGATCAATAAATCGCAAAGGGCGCGATTCCCCCCCAAGCTCCGACCAATTGGTGATTTTACCTCGAAAAATTTGGCCAAACTGCTCAAAGCTAATATCACCTTTGAACGCGTTCTTCGAGCTAATGATCAGCGCAATTTTTTCCCTAGCGATAGGAATGGCCGTCAGTCCGGCATCGATCTCTGCTTCTGTCAGCGGCCGACCGATTGCTGCAAGATTAATTTCCCCATTAAGCAACCGTTCTAAGGCCACATCTGTACCGTTTTCATTCGTTTCAACGGTGGTATTGCTGTAACGGGTCTGAAATTGTTCGCTGAGGGCAGCATTCATCGCCCGCATACTGCTAGATCCATCAATCACCAGGGGATCAGCGCCATCGAGCGATTCGGGGAAGGTAAATTCTGAAGCTGCTTGGGCAATGAGCTGCGATGCCGCTGTTCTGGTGGTGACTGTGCTGAGGGCTCCGGTGGCGGCCGCTGGTGCGACAGTCGCAGAGGCTGCTCGCTGAACCGGCACAGCAAGGGCCGTTAGCAAGCAGAGCTTGACAAGGGTAGAACGGTTAGCGCGCATTATAGAACCCGAGTTTTAGAACGTGAAATTATCTTAATATCTCAGTGATTCTTCTGGTCGTCAATTAAGAAGCCATTCTGCCAAGACCAAACGGCATGAGTCACCGTGATGCAACCTAAACTGGCAACCTCTGGCCCCGCTGGATGGCGCGCTTAGCGGTATATTCGAGTCATCCGGCTCGATTGCGCTCACTTTTTGCTGAATTTATGCACGCCCATCACCATCATTTAGATCATGTACATCATGGCCATGGCGACTCATGCTCTGCGTCCAAACCTGCGCCCAAACAACTGAGAGCACTCAAAATTGCCCTGGTATTAGTCACCTGCTTTTCAGGGGCTGAGCTTTGGGTGAGCGCGCATAGCAACAGTCTTTCGCTGCTAGCTGACGCTGGGCACATGGCAACAGATGTGTTTGCGATCGCCCTAGCATTATGGGCAGCATCCCAAGTCGATCGGGACGATAGTGAACGGCGGAATGCTTTAGCCGCGTTAGTGAATGGGGGCGTGCTGCTGCTGCTGAGCAGTTGGCTAAGCTGGGAAGCCATCACCGCACTGCTCTCACCGCCCACCGACATTCTCAGCCTGCCGGTGGCCATCACTGCCGCTGTAGGACTAGGGGTCAACGGTCTCAACGCCTACTTGCTCCACGCCCATGCTGATGAAAATTTGAACCTGCGAGCAGCCTTTTTACATATGCTCGCCGATGCCGGAAGCTGCTTAGGGGTCTTGATTGGCGCACTGCTGATTGCCCAGTTTGGCTGGTACTGGGCAGATGGGGTGGTGAGTGGGGCGATCGCCCTGCTGATTGCAACCACTGCCTTACCGCTTGTGCGCCAAAGCTGGGCCAGCTTGAACCAGCTATCGACTATGCCAGAGTAAACCGACCTTGTAAAATGCGAGGGCTCCATCGCTAATGGTTACCCCTGCATGAAAGTCACCTCTTGGAACGTCAACTCCATCCGCACTCGCCTAGGGCAGGTCACCGACTGGCTGCAGGCTAACCCGGTAGATGTACTGTGCTTGCAAGAAACCAAGGTGATAGACGAAGATTTTCCTGCAGCAGCATTTACTGACCTAGGCTATTACGCCTATGCCTATGGCCAAAAGTCATACAATGGGGTGGCCTTAATTAGCAAAGCACCTTTAGAAGATGTGCAGATGGGCTTTGGCGACGTGATGAACACAGCAGCCGTCGGCAACCTAGATGATCAAAAAAGAGTGATCAGCGGTGTGCTCAACGATGTCCGCATTGTTAATCTGTACGTGCCCAATGGCTCGGCGATTGGCAGTGACAAATACGCCTATAAGCTCAACTGGCTGGCACTCTTAAAGCAGTACTTAAGCGTTCAACTCTCGGTGCATCCCCGGCTCAATGTCTGTGGTGACTTCAACATTGCACTTGAAAACAAAGACATTTACACCGATAAAAACCGAGACCAACACATCATGTCCTCACCGGTAGAGCGTGAGACGCTGCGCGATCTGCTCTCTATTGGCCTAGCCGATGCCTTTCGCAAGTTCACCGATGAAGGGGGCCATTTTAGCTGGTGGGACTATCGCACCAATTCCTTTGCCCGTAACACTGGCTGGCGAATCGATCACCACTACCTATCGGCTGATCTATACGAGCAAGCCACAAGCTGCACCATCGATACGACACCGCGTGGCTTAGAACGCCCTAGCGATCACACCCCTGTGACAGTGGAATATGCGGTATCTGCGATCGCAGATGACGACTAGCGCGCACCTCATCCTGTTGGCACGCAGCGAGCAAGGCATGGCCCAGTAAGAATGCCTCCTTAACTTGGCCCTATCAGGTGCTACACACTCAGCAAAGGTGTTGCCTTAGCGTTGAAGTTGGCGGCCTTGAGTGCGGCAACTGCAGCTTCAGCATTGAGGACACGGTACTGATTGCCTAAGCGTACAGCCTGCCGATGGCCGCGAGTGCGAATCACAGCAATCACGGGCGTTTTGGCGGCAAATTTGTTCTCTCCTTGAAGTTCTCTCAACAGATCGCGCAGGTGGTTTTGTCTTTTAATATCACCTGCTATGGCAGGATCTAGATCCAACATCACCATCCGAATAGATTCGATCGGTTCAGCATCGTCAATGATCATCTGCAGGCGATCGTCGCGCCTATCTACTTTGCCCCACACCATCAGGCGGGCATCGGGCTTAATGTATTGGCCAATGCGAGCGTAGGACTTAGGAAAAACAACAGCTTCGCAGTGGCCGCTAAGATCTTCCATTTGGACAACGGCCATAGAATCGCCTTTTTTGGTGGTCACCGGCTTGACCATGCTGAGCATGACGATGGCACTGAGGGTGACTTTTTCGTTTTGTTCGGCGATGTCGGCTAGGTTAATGGGGGCTAATATTCTGGCAGAGTTTTGAACATCTTTGAGGGGATGATCAGAGATGTAAAAGCCGAGGAGTTCTTTTTCTAGCTTTAAGCGCTCTTGCGGGTCGTAGTCGGCAGTCGGAGGAGCTTTGGGGGCCGACTCGAAGGTGTGGGCCAGATCATCAGTGTGGGTTGCGGTGAAGCTGGCCATCATATCAAAAATGTTGCCCTGGCCAACCTCGCGATCTTTAGCACGGGCCTGCGCCCAATCGACCACCCGTTCAAGATCATGCATGAGCTGCTGACGGTTGGGCTCTAACGATTCAAAAGCACCGGAAAGAATCAGCGCTTCTAGGGCACGTTTGTTGACGGCGCGCAGATCCACGCGATCGCACAAATCCGCCAAGGACTTAAACAGCCCTTTATCCGTGCGCGAAGCCTTAATCGCCTCAATAGCCCCTAAACCCACATTCCGCACCGCCGACAAACCAAAAAGAATCTGCCGATCCAGCGGCGTAAAGTCTTCTTCCGAACGGTTGATATCCGGGGGCAGCACCTGTATGCCCATGCTGAGGCAACTGGCAATGTACATCTGTACTTTGTCTTGATCGCCGCTAATCGCCGTGAGCAGTGCCGCCATATATTCAACGGGGTAGTGGGCCTTCAGATAGGCGGTCTGAAATGTGACAAACCCGTAAGCCGTCGAGTGAGATTTATTGAAGCAATATTCTGCAAACAACACCATTTGATCGAACAAATCATTGGCTGGCTGCCGTGGAAAATCTTTTTTGCTAGCCCCTTCAATGAAAATCTCGCGATGCTTCTCCATTTCTTCAATTTTCTTTTTACCCATGGCCCGCCGTAGCAGGTCAGCTTCTCCGAGAGAGTAGCCTGCCAGATCTTGGGCAATTTTCATGATCTGTTCTTGATAGACCATGATGCCGTAAGTCTCTTTTAAAATGGGCTTTAAAATATCGTGGGCATAGTCGATTTTCTCCCTGCCGTGCTTGCGATCAATAAATTTAGGAATCAGCCCTGCATCCAATGGCCCTGGCCGATAAAGGGCTAGCACCGAAGAGATATCTTCTAAGCCAGAAGGTTTGAGATCTTTGACAATTTGCCGCATTCCTGAAGACTCTAGCTGGAACACGCCCGCTAGCTCACCGCCTGCCAACAGCTTGTAAGTTGCCGGATCATCTAGGGGCAACGCATCGAGATCGATCTCAATATTGTGGCGTGCTTCAATATGATTCACTGCTTTTTGAATCATGGTGAGGTTGCGCAAGCCCAAAAAGTCCATTTTTAATAGACCGATCGCTTCGACATCTTCCATGTAGTACTGGGTAATCACCGCACCATCGTTGTTGCGCTGTAAAGGCACAATGGTATCGAGGGGTTGCTCTGAAATCACCACCCCGGCGGCGTGCATCCCAAAGGTCTTGTTGGTGCCTTCAATCGTGATGGCGGTGTCAATCCAGCGCTGAAAGGTGACGGCAGTACCGGGAATCAGCTCACCGCTGTCGTATTTTTCTTTAAAGGCGGGCTCCGGCGTGTCTTCTGAGATCATTACCTTGAGTTTGCAAGGCTTACCCCGTGCAACCGGAATCAGCTTGGCGAGTTTATCCGATTCGTTGTAGGGAATATCGAGTACGCGGGCGACATCTTTGAGCACTGCCTTAGATGTCATGCGGTTGAAGGTAATAATTTGTGCGACATGATCGGTGCCGTACTTATCGGTGACGTATTTGATCACGTCTTCTCGCCGTTCGATGCAAAAGTCAGTATCGACATCGGGCATTGATTTGCGTTCGGGGTTCAAAAAGCGCTCGAATAGCAAGCCGTGGTGCACCGGATCAATATTGGTGATGCCCATGGCATAGGCCACGAGTGAACCTGCAGCAGAGCCACGACCGGGGCCGACTGATATATCGTGATCGCGGGCAAATTTAATGTAGTCCCACACGACTAAAAAATAGGTTGCAAAGCCCATTTGGTGCATCATCGCAACTTCATAGGTCATGCGATCGCGATACTCATCTGTCAGCGCTTCCCGATTGGGCAAATCCATACGCTCTAGCAGACCATCCCAAGCGACCTTTTCCATATAGCTCTCTTTGGTATAGCCTTCAGGAATCGGAAAGTTAGGAATTTGAGGATTGCCCAGAATGTTGTAACACTCTACTTTATCGGCCACCTCTTGGGTGCGTGCCACCGCATCTTCAATCACCTCAGACGAGAGATGATCGCGAAATAGGCGGCGCATTTCAGCTTCAGACTTGAGATACTCTGTACCGCTATAGCGCAGTCTTTTATCTTCGGTAATCAGCTTGCCGGTTTGAATGCACAGCAAAGCATCGTGAGCTTCTACATCCACACAAGAAATAAAGTGGGAATCATTTGTGGCCACCACTTTAATGTCTAGCTCTTGAGCGATACGGACAATCTCAACGTTAACAATGCGATCTTCAGGAGAGCCATGATCCTGAATCTCTAAGTAAAAGTCATCGCCTAGCAAGTCTTTGTACCACTGGGCAACCCGGCGAGCGACATCCAAGCGGTTTTTCAAAATCGCCTGAGGAATTTCGCCGCCCAAGCAAGCGCTGGTGATAATCAGCCCCTCGTGATACTGCTCTAGCAAGTGCTTATTGATGCAGGGACGCGAAAATAACCCTTTGCCCTGCACGCCTTCTAAATGAGAGACCGTGGTGAGTTTGACTAAATTTTTGTAGCCGATATCGTTTTTCGCGAGGACGAGCTGGTGGTATTTTGGGTCTTTTTTCCTGCTTGGTGATGTCGCCATTAATGATGTACATCTCGTTGCCAATAATCGGCTTGACGCCTTTCTTTTGACATACCTTGAGCAGTTCAATCGCACCGTACATGACACCATGATCCGTCAGGGCGATCGCATCCATCCCCAAAGCTAACGCTCTATCCACCAATGGCTCGATATGGCTAGCACCATCTAGCAAACTGTAATCGCTATGAATGTGCAAACCCACAAAAGACATCGACAATATCCCCACACAGACAACACAACAGGAAAAATCAGCTCAAAAAGCGCTCACAAGTCTAGCAGTACAAATATACTTTATTGCTTTTGGCTTAAGTCACAGCATTTATCTTGGCAGTCAACGCTGTATAGACTGAGCGCTCTCCATCCTCAGCCCTTCGTTGGATAAACAAGCTGGACGAGCAAGCTAAATGAGCCAAACGGAATTAGCCCAATGGATCAGTAAGCTAGTCCATTTAACCACTATATATGGCAATCATCTCAAAAAACGTACCGCTCAAACGCTAGAGCTAGCGCCTTAAGGGCACGGCAGCATTCCAGGCAACCCCGACCTTACCAGCGTCTAAGCCAGTGTCTAAGCCAGTATCTAAGCCGTGAAATTGCTTCAGCTTGCACCATCCTCTTAACTTAACGCTGCCTCAAAAGTTCTTAAATACAGACATAATTCATTGACTTATATCAATAGAAATCATTGACTTTATTGCCGGAGTCTACGTAATTGCTCCGTGCCTTAGCAATTAATCAATACATCCTTTTGCCAGTAACCTTACCTATGCCTAAAGGCATAGAAAGTTCTCTGTTCGCCTACGCCTTTAGATAGAGCAAGCTCGGATTGAGTATATGCCTTTA
>JAAUPS010000110.1 GCA_012033015.1 Phormidesmis sp. RL_2_1 | reverse complement strand
TCACCAAGACAAGGAATGCTCACCAAGACAAAGCTTTGCTACCACGATTCGACAAACTGCTCATTTCTCATGAGTGCAAAGCATACAGCCGCTACTGTTGAGTATCCGGCAAAGATGTTTCTGTGGCCTCTGGCTGACTTTCCATGAGAATCTTGATGATTTGGGAGAACTTATTATTCGGCGCAACCGCAGTTGCTGTAAATAGAATAACTGCCACTATGAATGAATAAATCAGTGCTGCCACTAAATTTGTTCCAACAGCCAACCAAAAGCGAGTGTGCTTTTTAACGATCAGTTCCATAGGCGCTAGAATGTCTTTGCGTTTGGCGTTTTCCGCGTATTCTTCAGCATATTCTCTCAAGAGACTTTCAGATTTTTGCTTTAGTGTCTGTAACGCTTCACTATTCACGTCCTTGAAGGACATGATAATTGCCTGTATATTGTCCGCTGTCGGTGGCCGCCCTTCTTCCTGCTGATATTTGATAACAAATTGATGCTTTTGAAGAGAATATCGAGCATATGCGATCAAGCCTGATACTTCATCGAATTTTGAGATATCAGTAGTATTGTCAGAAGGAACCAGCGCAGAAAAAACCTTGGCATCTTCTCCAATGAGAAAAGGATCATCGTTCGAGCTTTGCTGTCCCTTTCCGGGATCATCGTTCATGTTGTCCTGCCAATTTCTCTTCAGCTTCAAAAAAGATGTTGCCATCTCCTAGAATATTAGAACCTACAGTATCTCCTCCTATATTTTCAATAGCAGTGCTCAAAGCAACAGAGTACTTGTCCTGCTGAGAAATTGATTCTGTTCTTTTAGAGCGAAGTTCAAGCGGTAAAGCTTGGCGAATGGCATCAGCGAGCCTTAATAAAACTTTTGATTGTTCTGAATGGGTTAAATCACTCAGTGGCTCAGCAAGCGAGTTGATCGGATGGTAAAGCAGAGCTGACGTTTCCAAAGATGCTGATGCTAAAGGAGATGCCACAATGGAAAATATATGCAGCTTTCCCTGCTGAGCTTTATCTAAAATTAAAGATAACTCGCCCTCTACAAGCTTGGACGAAAAATAATTTTGGCTCAGTAGCAGAACAGCGATTTCAGAAGTATGCAGGGATTTTTCTATCGATTCGCGCCAGTCATCACCGGGGTTGATTTCGGCATCATACCAAAGTGAAATATTGCCTTCTTTAAGGAGTGGTTTGAGAATTTCTCTAATCCGATCTACCCATTTGCGATCTTTTCTACTATAGCTTAGGAAAACTTCAGCCATCACATTTGATCCTTGCTGCTCAATGCGATTTTTTTTCCACAAACGATTAAGCATTTATCTCTATTTTTACGATTTAAACGTAACTATATATACTTAAAATCTTAGCTGGAATGTACATGTTCTGATATGAAGATTCCCAATGACATAGAAAGAATATGTGTATTACAAAAGCTGCGCTCGTGCTCAAAGCACCTTTTTCAGGTATCGCGTTATCTCTCAGCAAAGTGGCCAACACGACATTGCAGCACTTCTTCATGTATTGAGTTCAACTTAGGCTAATTCAATGGCCATAAAAGTAGCTGCTGCTACTATTCCCATGCCTGCCTAAAATGATGGGCTACGGAGTGCCTAAAACGATGCCTGCTCGGGCCGGGATGTCGAGCATGGCTGTGCGATCGCCTAACCAATCGACATGTCCTACTCCGTAGAGCACTTGCCCTTGGGTCACTGCCATATCTGCTAATCTGACCTGTACGGATGCTGTACCTGTATTAACGGCGATGACTACCATTTCTTCTGCTAAAACTCGGGCAAACACATAGCAGTCTCCTTCTGCTGCTAGGGTTTGATATGTCCCGATGCGCAAAGCAGGATACTGATGGCGCAAAGCAATTAACGATTTATGGGTGGCCAGTAACGACTGATTCCAGTCAGATGGTGGTGGAAAGGTGCGACGACAATCTGGATCGAGCCCGCCTGCTAAGCCCACCTCATCACCGTAATAAATGCTGGGCGCACCGGGGAAGGTGAGTAACAACAACGTGGCTAATTCTACACTGGCAATGTCTTCACCCACCACGCTTAAAATGCGAGCAATATCGTGACTTGACAGTAAATTTAGCTGGGTTTGGTGAATCTCCCAGTCGTAGAGATTGAACAGCGCCTCAATTTTTTCGGCATAGCCTTTGGCATCTAAAGCTGGATAGGGAAAATAACCCACGCTTTTGACTAATGACATATCGACTCTATCTTGGGCGGCAAAGGCGATCGCAGGCCCTGTAAATAGATAATTCATCACCCCATCAAACTGGTCACCTGCTAGCCATTCACGAGCATCTGTCCACACTTCACCCACAATATAAGCTTCTGGATTAATCGCTTTAATCCGTGTGCGAAACTCTGCCCAAAAGCCCTCTGTTTTGATTTCAAAAGGGACATCTAGCCGCCAACCATCAATCCCTTGCGCTATCCAGTATTCGCCCACTCGCATGATGTATTCTCTGGCCTGGGCATTTTCGTAATTAAACTCAGGTAAAGCGCGGTTATTGATCCAGCTTTTATAGTTGGCAAGTTTTTCGCCATCGTAGGCAGAAAGCGGCCAGCCTTCTATGCTGAACCAGTTTAGCCAAGGAGAATGGGGGCCGTTCTCTAAAATGTCGTTAAAGTATAAAAAACCTCGACTAGCATGATTAAAAACCCCGTCTAAAACAACTTTGATGTCCCGCTCATGGGCAGCTTTTAACAGATGGTCAAAGGCTGCTCTGCCGCCCAACAGCGGATCAATTTTGTAGTAGTCGTGGGTGTGATAACGATGATTGCTTGCTGAACTAAAAATGGGGGTAAAGTAAATGGCTGTGATGCCCAGGTTTTGGAGGTAGTCGAGCTGTTCAGCAATGCCCCACAGGTCGCCGCCTTTATATCCTTGGGGGGTAGGCAAGCTGTCCCAACTTTCTAAAGGAACCTGCATTTCGGGGGGTAAGGCAGGGCGCGTTGTGCGAGCAAAGCGGTCGGGATAAATTTGGTAAAAAACGGCGTGCTTTACCCAGTCTGGCGTTTGAATGGACATGAAAACTTAAAAGATAATGGCGATCAAGTCAGGGCAATCAATGATTGAGAGCAGAAGGGGTTGGCCCGGAGGGCCATATATCGGCGTCATGGGCCTGTAACCACCTGCGAATATCGGCGTTCACCTGATGTGGAATTTCCCATGGAAAAAGGTGTGCTGTGTCAGGGTAACAGCGTACTTCGCAATTGGGCAGGGCGCGAGCGGTTTCTAGGCTGGCTTCGGCGGTGATGTGGCGATCGCACTCTCCACACAGCATCAAACTAGGGATATGCAACTGTCTAACATCCGGCAATCGGTTATAGCCCGCGCGAATCGCTTGAAACAGAGCAGCTTCAGCATGACGGCTGGTTTTTAAATAAGCAGGTGCCCCTTGACGCGCCAAATAGCCATAGGCTTCAGGTGTATGCTGACGAATTAAATAGCGAAAGAGAGACTTTTGACCGCAGGCGATCGCTACCTCAGAACCTGGAAATACCCAGTTCAGCGCACCTGCCAAACCTGTGAGCGCATTATCTTGCCAGCTAATGGGGGGGTGCGAACCCCTAGGGCGCGCTGCTGTGCCCACTAATATCAGTCCTCGTACCGTCTGTGGACGCCGCAGGGCCAGCTCCATGGCCAAAATCCCCCCCAAAGACCAGCCCAGCACCAGACATTGCTCAATCTGATGCTGGCTCAGCAGTTCTTCCAAATCATCCAGATGACGCGTCATTTCAAAACCATAGGGCGTGACGCTGCAGCCATAGCCCCTGAGATCGGGGGCTATGGTTTGAAACTGGGCAGCCAAAGGTGTAGTAAAAACGCCCATCGCTGCGCCGCTCCCCGGATGGCCATGTAGACAAAGGATAGGGTAGGGCGCTGCAGATGTTGGCTTGGGGCCATTAATGTGCGTATGTAGCCGCATATTGCTCAGCGTGAATGTCAGCTTACAGCCTGGGCAGAGCCGCCACTCACTTTTCCATCTCCATCGATATCAACCGGTTCAAACGATAGCGCCACGCCATTCATACAGTAGCGCTTGCCGGTAGGCTGGGGGCCATCATTAAAAACATGGCCCAAGTGGGCATCGCATACCGCACAGGTCGTTTCTGTGCGAATCATAAAGTAGCTAAAGTCTTTTTTGTTGAGAATATTTTCAGGGTGGCTCGGCGCGTAAAAGCTGGGCCAGCCCGTACCTGAGTCAAACTTCGTGGCCGAACTAAATAGTTCAGAGCCGCAGCACACGCAGCGATAGATGCCTTCGGTTTTATTGTTATTCAGTGGGCTGGTAAAGGCGCGCTCGGTACCTGCTTTACGGGTTACCTGATAAGCCTCGGGGCTCAGCTCAGTTTTCCATTCTGCATCTGTTTTTGTGACTTTACTAACCATTGGGAATATATCCTCCATATGCTTTCTGTGATCGTAGCGTATTCACAGCGGTAGGACTATCGGGTGGGCTGGGTGCGATCGCATTTTACAACCCCCATCCTTCGTGATCATGACGGATGCGCCTTCTAAAATCTCAGAGGCCAGTCTCAGAGGCCATCCCTCTAGCCCAAGGAAACTCACTTTTGCGCTTGAGCGTAATCAAAGATACTATCGCCTGCTATAAAAAGCCTTACAAAATGAAGTAGACCAGCACTAGCGTTGGTATTTTGTCCCCTACAGGAGGGTTGAAAACATTCATGTCAACGTCTACTCGGCAAAAACCACCCCATGTTGAAAAATCTGCCACCGAAGACTACCCGCTAAGTGCGGTACCTCGCTCTGCGCGGAAGCCTTTTTGGTCGCTCGCACTGCTGCTCATGGGCTTTGCACTGACCTCTACCACTTTATTTGCTGGCGGCGCAATTGGGCCTGCTTTTAGCATGTCTCAGCTCGTCTGGGTGATTATCATCGGCAACTTAATTCTGGGTGGTTATTGTGGTGCACTCGGCTATATTGCCTCTCAAAGCGGACTGACCACCGTACTGATGGCCCGCTTTAGCTTTGGCAATGTCGGCTCTCGCTGGGTAGATTTTATTTTGGGCTTCACCCAAATCGGTTGGTATGCCTTTACCACAGCCGTTATCGTTCAAGTCCTGTTGGAGCTGATAAACGTGCCTACCAGCGGGTTTTGGTATTTTGCATTAGTGTTTTTCTTTAACTATGCTTTTTGTGCGACGGCCTACATTGGCTACCGTGCCATGGATTGGCTTAGCCGCTTAGCCGTACCTGCCATGCTGATTTTAGTAGCGATTAGTCTGGGGCTGGCCGCTGGCGATTACGGCAGCGCTACTCTGGCAGCACCGACAGGAGAGATGTCTATGGGCAGTGCCTTAGCTGTAGTGATCGGTACCTTTATTTCAGGTGGCACTCAAGCGACCAACTGGAGTCGGTTTGCAGATTCTGGGAAAAATGCCGTGGTTGCGACCTTGAGTGCCTTTGCCCTCGTCAATGGGCTGTTAGTCTTTGCAGGGGCGTTTTGTACCCTGGTATACGGCTCAGAAGACTTGATTAAAGCGATGGCATCTCAAGGCATTTTGGCCGGGGGAGTCATTTTGCTGATTCTCAATGTGTGGACAACGCAAGACAACACCATTTATTCTTTTTCGGTGGCAGGTGCGAATATGTTTCGCACGCCCAAACGCCATGCTTTTGTATTGGGTGGGGCCACCTTTGCCCTCATCTTGACGCTCTCGGGTATTTATGAATTGTTGCCGACCTATCTCATCTTATTAGGCACGGTCATACCACCTGTCGGCGGTATTATTATGGTGGATTTTTGGCTGCGCCACGGTGGCCGTTTTCCAAAACTTTCTTCCCGGCTTCCGGCGATCAACTGGGCAGGGGTTTTAGCTTATATCTTGGGCGCTGTCATTGCTTACGCGACAGGTAATGCGGGCATCGGTATTGGCCCGGTCAATGGCATTGTCGTAGCGGCTATTGCCTATGCAATCTTGTATCGTCTGATTCCTCAAACTGTTCGCCAATACGAGATTTGATGACAACAGATTCTGTTCAATCTACGGCTCAATCTACGGCTCAACCTGCCACTGTTCAACTGGTTAGAGGGCGGTGGGTTTTTACCGACATCGGAATTCTTTGCGATGGTGCTGTGGCTGTGCAAGGAGAGAACATTATAGAGGTAGGCAGTTGGGAGCGCTTACGCGATCGCTATCCTCAAGCGATTGTGCTCGGCTCACCTCATCATGCTGTCCTACCTGGTCTGATCAATGCCCATCACCACAGCAACGGGGTGCCCAATACTTTACTCGGCATTGAAGATGACTTTTTAGAGCTGTGGCTCTATGCCCGCAGCAGCGCCCGTTGGCAAGATCCGTCATTGAAAACACTGCTCAGCACCGCTGCTTTGCTTCAAAGTGGTGTGACCAGTGTGGTCGATATGGCCACTATTGGCAGCTCTCTGACGGCGAGTCAGTCAGACTTACAAGCTCAGCTTCAAGCCTATGAACAAGCTGGTATTCGAGTAGCCTTAGCACCGGGTGCCAAATACGACAGTTTTTTGGTGCACGGCCCCCAAGCCGATGCGGCTTTTCTTAAGACCCTGCCAAAAGCGCTGCAACAACAGGTGAGAGCCCTGACACCACCCGAGCAAACCCTAAACTCACAAGATTATTTGACGCTGGTTAGCAACGCGGTCAAGCAGTACAAAGCTCACCCTCGTATTGACGTTTGGTTCGGCCCACCGGGTCCCCAGTGGGTAGGCGATGAGCTGTTAATCAAAATTGCTGAAGCGGCTGAACAGCTAGACACCGGGGTGCAAACCCATGTGATGGAATCTTTGCCAGAAAAGTTAATCGGGCCTCGTTTTTACGGTCGTTCAGTGATTGCCCATCTGCATAATTTGGGTGTCTTGAGTCCTCGCTTTTCGATGGCTCATGGGGTATGGGTGACCGCACAAGATATTGAAATTTTGGCTGAAACAGGTGCTTCTATTAGCCACAATCCCAGCTCTAATTTGCGTTTGCGTGCAGGCGTTGCACCGTTAGCTGAGCTATTGGCCCAAGGGGTGACCGTGGGTCTGGGCATGGATGGCACTACCCTTAATGATGACGAAGATATGTTTACGGAAATGCGGTTAGCGGCAAGATTGGCGCGATCGCCCCAAATGAATTCAGCCGCACCGACGCTGACAGACATTTTTCACATGAGCACAGCCGGAGGTGCAAAACTGATGAGACAGGCGCACAGCATCGGTAAATTAGCCGCCGGATACAAGGCTGATGTGCTGTTGGTAAAAGGTGTGGGTGAAAGTGAAACCGGTCAAGTCTCTGGCACGGCAAATCGGATAACCTGGCCCTATCTTGCACCAGAAGCCGATCCCCTAACAGTGGTGATGATGCGAGCCAAAGCGATGGATGTAGACACCGTCCTTGTCAATGGTCAGATTGTCCTCAAAGACGGTCAGCCGACCCAGTTTGATGTGCAACAAGTCTATAAACAAATCGCCACACAGCTCAAAGCAACAGCCGATAAAGCAGCCTATCGTGCCCTAGCCAAAGCCATTCGGCCTTTCATAGCCCAGTGGTATGCTGACTGGCAAATCCCCGAGCTAACACCATTTGCTGCCTTTAATTCTCGCTATTAACTTTTCGCCATTAACCGCTATTTACATCGTCAAGGCTTATTTTTCTGGCTTATTCTTCCGGCTTGCCGCCGATGAAAGGCGTATTCCAAAAGCGCCAATTTTCTTTATTAAAAGGCGATCGCCAACGATAGATGAGCGCCGCCTCAAGCCGTTGCCTCGGCTGCCGTTCAGCAGGCGCATGAGGCCAAAAAGCAATGCCCAGTTCACTTTCTAGACCATGCTCATAATGGGCCTGACGGTAATTGCTCAAATAGCGCTTACAGTCATGTTCTCCCTTCCAGCGCTGATTAGACTTTACCGTTTCACCTACATAGAGTAAAAGCTTAGCGCTTTCAAGCGAATCATCTGCAAAATTTGAGACGTAGCCCCGTAGTCAATGACAAAATACATCGCTGCGATCCCCACATCATCAAACTGCCAACGCCAAAATTCTGTATTTTGCCGACGTAAGGAAAACGGATCAATCGTACTCGCCAGATCAGCTTCCACAACCGGTGCCGCCTCAAACAAACTGCCTTGCTGAACCACAGGTGCGATTTGCAGATTGGCTTGAAAATGCATCACCCGCTGTTTCCAGCTCTGTAGCTCAAGCGCACTAAGCACCAGTGAAGGTTGAAAATTTTCATAAGTAGAATAGCTCGCAGCTCGCATCGCAGCCTCAGAGAGTAAAAAAGACTGGGTTTCTTTAGGCATTGCGATCAGCGACTCCTTGATATGATCAACCCTCTCAACCTATGGCCTTAGCCACTTAGCTCACTACATTGGTCACCGCAAGAACCATGACATATTGCGGACATATTTTAGACTCAGTGCAGACTCAGTGTGAACAAAGCGGCTAGCCGTCGGACACCACATCCAAAACGTGGCACAGCCAAGGTGCAAACTTGCCACAGGCATTATGCATCCAACGATGGCCATAGTACCAACACTCCCAGATATAGCGCAACCCATTAACTATTTTTGCAATATGGCGCTACCCGTTGATACTTTAGGTGCGAATTCTAGGTGCAAATTTCATTTGCTCACAATACAGCAGGCATACAGCAGGCCGATATCGTACACCACTTGCAAAGTCAGCTCAAAACGCTCAGCAATCTTTCAGCCATCTCTCTCTGCTGCAGTTTTAATACACAGGTTTGAATCCTATCATTTCTGAAACCATAAAAAAGTAGAGCCCGTAGCGTTGGCTACATTGGCTCTACCTCGTTTTTGTTCTCAAGTTTAATATGTCAGATTAAGACTACGATCAAGGCGGATAGATACACCTCGTAAAAAGAGCATCCTATTACAAAGTCTCCCCAAACACTAGCGCAGCTCATACGCAAGAAACTAAATCACTGACTCCTCACTTTTCTTTTTACGAGAATGCGCAAAGAATAGCCCTAATCCTGCTAGACCCAGCAATGAAGTGGGTTCAGGAATATCTTGAGTCGTATCTATTTTCACCAAGCGAGCAAACAGGCTAGCCGAATTATCTGTATACTCTTGAGAAATAAA
This sequence comes from Phormidesmis sp. RL_2_1, assembly GCA_012033015.1. GTDB lineage: Bacteria > Cyanobacteriota > Cyanobacteriia > Phormidesmidales > Phormidesmidaceae > Phormidesmis. Next base: position 6,895 of record JAAUPS010000110.1, on the reverse strand, counting down.
ATCATTCACTAGGTTTTGGTTTGCAAGAGATTGCGCAAAGCCAACTAGCTCCAAAGAATATTTCTCGTTGTTGTAAGTGAAGCTATTTTTTTGATCGATGGCAAAATCCCAAGTGATTTTGTCAGAACAGCCCTTGCCAGCATCTGTCTGATAAGGACAATCTTTTCCATTATTATTATTGCCTTGGTTGTTTCTAGTCTCATCAATCGAAAAAGCAAAATCGAATTTCTGAGAACCAATGCCAACGTCGCCAAAATCAAGCACGAGGCTAAAATCAGCCTTGGTTCCGATGAAGTTACCAGAAAAGATGGTTTGATTAAAGTGGGTGAGGGTACCGATATTAAAAACTTCACCAACGGCTAAATCGAGATTGCTAACGCCTTTGTAACCCAAACCACTTTGGTTTTTGTAAGTAGGTGCGACCCAAACTTTGTTATTGACCCATTCTGTTTTTTTGACAGTCTCGTAGTAAGATTGCGTCTCGGTTTTGTATCCGGTGAGTTTACCTCTGTTGTTATAGACAGGGACCCTCACCTGTCTAGTTTTTTGGACTTGAACATCGCGAGTGACAAGCTCCCAATTATCTTCGTAGTGACCTTTATAGACAGATTCTCCCCAACGGACTTGATTCATCCCGTCAGCATTGAGAAACTTAATCATGTTCGTATCATTAGCTGCTGTGCCGCCAGAGCCAATAATGCCTCCGCCCGTAACGGTGACATTATCCCAAGTCGCAGAGGTATTTGTAATTACAAAAGCATCGGCAGGTTGACTCAGCACACCCAAAGTCGTTGCAACCACACCAGCATAAATTAAGGCAGAAAACTGATTCGTCTTCATGGGGTTTGGCTCCATTTGCTCCGTATAAAAAAATTGACCCATATAGCAAGCATATTGCAGAGACAATCGAGTCCTAACTCCTGAAATTACGGGTTTTCCCTTAAAGAAACTGATAAGACAAAAGATATTTAGAGCCCCAAATGCCTAAAAATGCAACAGAAACGTTTGATTAGTCAGTAGAAACCAGGAGAAAAAGCTAGCGGTCAAAACCGCCTACATAGGATTAAATAAAATCCCTAAAAGTATTGACATACAATCATCTTAGACATTATGAGAGGCCAAAGGACAGAAGGGTTTTCTAGTTATGTATACTAGCTTCATACACAACATTACTGAGGTTTTGGGTCGGATTGCTCGCAAACAGGCAAAACCTCAGTGATTCAGACTAATCTTGACGCTTGGACAGTTATTTTCACCGAGCTAAAATCTCCTACTAATATGTTGTTTCTCAAATGCGAAAGCATTAGACTTGATTGACAGTAACGTTATCTAGAGAACGTTATCTAGAAAGACATGTCATCTCTAGGTTCCCATCAGACCTTGAAAATACGGTGGCTCAGAAAGATTTGAATGGAAAATAAATGCTCTCGTCAGTACTCCCACTGAAAACATCAGCTCAATAAGGCTTCAAAGACTCAGCATTACTACAGAACGATTCTTTGAATCGCCCTTAAGGTGGCAGCATTATGCGTGGCTTCACATAGATTTTCCATTTTTCTCCTATGTTGTGAAGGGGGTCGATTGTTGTCTGCTTAAAACAATAGCCAGAAATATTTGTTTTTAATTAATTTATCAACAGTTGCCTTCGGATTTTCTAAGTGCAAGTGTTTTAACTGATGCAGGTAGCAAAAATTACTTCTCAATTTTCATGAACTTACTCAACTCCCAATACAACAGCAAAAGACTTGCACTATCAGCAGGTATGACGGTTGCCACCATGTGGCTGCTAGCAAGCTCTGCTGAGGCTGCTAGCTTTAACCTTGATTTTGACGCTAGGCCCGACGGCAGCGCCCTACTTTACAACAGTGATGGTACCTTGCAAGGAGATCAGTGGGCTGAGTGGGGCGTAACCATTGGAGCCAAGAAGAAAAATTCTAATAATGTCGCAAAGTTAAACACCTACGACACCGATTCGCGTAACGGTAGAGATGATGACCTCGAAACCGGTAGTGAGCACGGTACCGTATCTCAAGGTAATGTGCTCATTATCCAAGAAGAAAGTAATTTAGGCAGCTACAACAGCCATACAAATTTTTTCACTGCCGATGACGAAGCTGCTGGCGGCAGCATTTTTTCAACTTCAACTCTAAAGTTGCTTTCAACGGATTCTCTCTTTTGGATATTGACGACAATGGTGGCGGTATTCGAGTAGTAGGCAGTGGCTTTAATGGCACAGAAGCTTACGCATTGAATATTGACGTTGATGCGTTGATAGAAGGACATAACGCGAAATACAACATCAGTACGAGGCCCGATGGAAATAAGCGAACCAATAGTAATGTCATTGCCAATAAAGCTGCTGAAGCCCAGGGAACCTCTTTCACTAAAGATGGGGTAACGGTCACTCAAGTCGGCACCAAAATTGGCGATAATTCTATGTATACTTTCGCTTTGGATCCTTCTCACTTTGCAAATATCCGTTTGCAAAATATTGAGTTCAAATATCCGGGTAGTGGTGCTATTTCTGGTATACAGTGGAGCACCGACACAGAGACGCCGCAAGATATTCCTGAGCCCTCTGCTATCGGTGGGCTGTTGATGATTGGCTACCTTGGCGCTCGCAGGTATCGCCAAGGTCAGCTTAAAGGTCAGTGCTCACTCGCTAATTCATAAAGTCAGCAGCATTGCAGCGCTGTATTTTTTCTATCACACTCGCTGCTCTCAAGCCTAAGGTTAATTCCTTAAAGCTCATGTCTGAAAAAGCATCCCTCCTCGGCAATGAAGTCGAGGAGGGATGTTTGCATTATGGCCTTGCCTAGCCAGTCGGGGGGAGCTACGCAGGTAGCGTCGATAGGACTAACGGAAATTGTCGGGATTGAGAGGGCGACTAGGGGTGGCCGGGGCGTTTAGGGCTGTGCCTGTACCGCCATCTGCACTATCCAAAAAGGGCTTGAGGTTGATACCGCTGCTAGAGCGTGCTGATGATGATCTACCAAGAGGAAAGTTGATAGCCTCGCCGATTTGACCCAGTAGGTCGTTGTTGCCATTACCGGTAAAGGTATTAACAATAGTTGTATCGTTGCCAGCGTCGGCAAGCGCCAAATTTTCAAAGACTAAATCACGCGTAGCGACTGGATCTTGACCGGGGGGTACGGTAAAGACAATCTTACATAGCCCTGGAGATTGCTCTGTGGTGGCACATACAATGTTGTATCCGTTTTCGGTGCCGGTTTGCAGTTCTACAAGTCCTTCGGGGCGATAAGACTCTAGGCGATCGCTGATGGCAAAGCAGCGCCTTTCAGCCGTCCAACCGCCGCCCATTTGCCTGGGTGTCGCCCAAGGATAAACTCGCTCGGGCTGACTTTCGGGGCGATACACTACGGTGAAAGCGCCTTCGTAAAGCTGGCATTCAAACCGAGTATCGCCAGGTAGCGGTGTTTCACCGGGGGTAGACGGTTCAGTAGTAGACGGTTCGACTTCGGGTAAGGGTTCGGAGGTTTGGGCAAAGCTAGGTGCAGCACTGCTCAAAACACTTGCTAGCCCTGCACCGATAAATCCTGTCACCAAAGTACTGCTCAGCAGCAAAGCGCGACCTAACCGGGGGCGAGGCGGATGTTGGGCAGGGGAGGCGTGAGCGCCAATCTGAGTTTTAACCATGGCGATGTTCCTTGAGTTGGGTTCCTTAAGATCACTAGCATAGGTGCGCCCAGCCTAACCTGCAGGGCCATCTTTCGTAAAAAGGAAGTGGACAGTACGTATCAATTTTGGTAATTGGAATACGGATGCTCTTATCCTATATAGGCAGTAGGTTGACTAATTTGTGATTTTTTATGGTTAATCAGATGGCGTACGGATCTTGGAGGTCGCCTATCACTTCAGATTTAATCGTCTCTCGTTCGATTCGACTGGCCGAAGTGTGCTTAGATGGCTTGGACATTTATTGGAGTGAGCTACGGCCTACGGAAAATGGGCGGCAGTTGGTCGTGCGCCATGGCCCTGATGATGAGGGGGGCCATGGCACTGAGATGATACCTACGCCTTTTAATGTGCGATCGCGCGTTCATGAATATGGCGGTGGGGCATATACCGTCCACGAAGGCACCATATATTTTTCTAATTTTGCAGACCAGCGGTTGTACCGGCAACAGGCCAGACAAGATCCGGCAGCCATCACGCCAGCAGTGACACCTACAGCAGGGCTGCGCTATGCCGATACGGTGGTAGATTCACGGCGCGATCGACTGATTTGTGTCTTAGAGGATCATCGCCAAAGTGGCGAAGCAGTCAATGCGATCGCCACTGTTCCACTTACTGGCGGTATGCCTAAAATTTTAGTCAGCGGCAACGATTTTTATTCATCGCCTCGGCTTAGCCCAGATGGCACCCAGCTCGCTTGGATTACTTGGAATCATCCCCAAATGCCTTGGGATGGCACAGAATTATGGCTTGCGAATGTCACTGACGATGGCAGCTTGAGTCGCCCGCGTAAGCTTGTGGGCAATGTCAAAGAATCGGTGTGTCAGCCACAGTGGTCGCCTGGTGGAACGCTGTATTTTATCAGCGATGCTACGGGTTGGTGGAATCTATACCGCTGGGAAGGTGAACGAGGGGAGCCGTTATTTCCGCTTGAGGCTGAGTTTGCAGGGCCGCAGTGGAATTTTGGTCAGAGCAGCTATGGCTTTGAGGATAATACGACGCTCATTTGCAGCTACGTCTATGAAGGGCTGACGCGGCTAGCTCGGTTTGACACGCGCGATCGCACTATGAGCGAGATCGATACGCCCTATTGCAGTATCGGCAGCCTGAAGGTTGGCCCAGGATTTGCTGTATTTTTGGCCGCTAGCACTACCAAGCCTAGTGCTCTGGTGCGCTTGAACTTAGCGACCCTGAAAATGACGGAACTTAAACTTGCCAGCAGCTTGACCATCGATCCGGGATACCTGTCAGAGCCAGAGGTGATCTCATTTCCGACAACTGGTGGATTAAATGCCTATGGCATTTATTATCGTCCCCAAAATAAAGACTATGAAGCCTTAGTCACTGAGCGACCACCTCTATTGGTCAAAAGCCATGGCGGCCCAACAGCCGCTGCTTCTAGTGCTTTTAATCCGACGATTCAATACTGGACCAGCCGGGGCTTTGCGGTGCTCGATGTGAACTACGGCGGCAGTACCGGTTACGGACGCGCCTATCGCAACCGGCTTAAAGGTCAGTGGGGCATTGTCGATATTGATGACTGTGTGAACGGAGCGCTGCACTTGGTCGCGCAGGGGAAAGCAGATCGCGATCGCCTAGCGATTGACGGCGGTAGTGCAGGTGGCTATACCACCCTAGCTGCCCTCACCTTTCGAGATCTGTTCAAAGCCGGGGCAAGCTACTACGGTGTCAGCGATATGGCAAGCTTAGCGGCAGAGACCCACAAGTTTGAGTCACGCTATTTGGATAGCTTGGTAGGGCCATATCCTGAACAAAAAGCGCTATACGACGAGAGATCACCCATTAATGCCATCGAGCAGCTTTCCTGTCCGATTATTTTTCTGCAGGGATCTGAAGATAAAATTGTGCCACCGAACCAAGCTGAAGAAATGGTTAATGCCCTCAAAGCCAAGGGCATTCCGGTAGCATATCTGTTATTTGAAGGTGAGCAGCATGGCTTTCGAAAAGCCGAGAATATTAAACGCGCTTTAGATGCTGAACTCTCTTTTTATGCGCAGATATTTGGTTTTGCCCTAGCCGATAATATTGAGCCGGTAAAAATTGTAAGGAGTGAATCAGGCAATGGTTGACAACAAAGACAAAGCAGCGAATAGTCCCATCGAAGCGAATAGTCCAACCGAAGCGAATAGTCCAACCGAGACCGCATCAATGTGGGCAACAAAACCCTGGTGGTGTCAGCCGTGGTCAATTGTGCTCACAGGAATAGCCATTCCGCTGACTTCTTGGCTAGGATTACACCTTTGGTGGGTTACCCTGCCTATGGTCGGAGTAATTTTAGTATGGTGGGTGCTGTTTTTGATTCTTGTTCCGGCCCAGTATGCTGCTAGTGCAAGAGAAGCCTCAGAAAATTAGATAGAGAAAAACAACAAGAAAAAACAACAAGAAAAAACGATTCAGGAGCGTGATGACTATGGCGGCTGAAGATCAAGCAGCTACGACAGAAACTGCCACCGTAAAAAATGTCCTTGGCACAGCCCTGCAAACCTGTTGCACTTCGCCCATGACCGGTTTTTACCGGGATGGCCTGTGCCAAACGGGGCCGCAAGATCGCGGTGTGCATGTAGTATGTGCGCAGCTTACCGAAGCCTTTTTGCGCTACACCAAGGCCCAAGGAAATGACCTCAGCACGCCCCAACCAGCCTACCGTTTTCCGGGGCTAAAGCCAGGAGACAGGTGGTGTCTGTGTGCCGCCCGCTGGAAAGAAGCTTTAGACGATGGCGTGGCACCACCAGTGGTTTTGGCGGCTACTCACAAGGCGGCCCTGCAGTACGTGAGTCTTGAAGATTTGCAGGCTAACGCTGTTCAATAGCGCTGCTGGTTAGAGCTGTTGATTGTTTTATCTCAATTGGCCAGTGTGGATTGTTTATTTAAGTGCCAAAATACGAACCGGCCCTTAAAATCTGGCGATTAGCGATGAAGATGGGATAGTCTGCTACCAGCCTTACGTAATCCGTAAATATACAGATACCGCAATATCGCTTATCCACATCAGGAAATCGCCATGTTTGCTCCTACGAATAGATACTTCAACACGGCTATTGCGCTTTCTAGCACCTTGGCAGTCAGCATGGTGACAGTTAGCCTACTGACGGTAATGCCTGCTTTTGCACAGGCCAGTGAGCAAGCCAGTGAGCAGGCCAGTAAACAGGCCAGTAAACAGGCCAGTGAGCAGGCCAGT
>JAAUPS010000331.1 GCA_012033015.1 Phormidesmis sp. RL_2_1 | reverse complement strand
AGAGCCTGAGCTGTTGTCTCATCGCAGGTGCCTCCCAAGCCCGTAACGATAGTGCAGGTATTGGTCATCAGCATTCCCTGATAGGTCGCCGCTGGTGTACCGGATTCTGCCAGGCCATCGGCATAAATTGGGTCTTCTGAGACCGCAATATCCGTCTCTCTAGAGACTGCTTCAATCAAGCCCGGATTGCTGGTAGATTCTACAAAAATGCTCGATACGCCCTTTTCTTCTACGACTTCCGACAACCCTTTAATATCGGCTGCCGAAGGCCGCGCCTCAGTGCTGAAGCCATCGAGCGCAGCCTCAATCTCAAGGCCATAGGCATTAGCATAGTAACCTAGCGCGTCGTGGGTGCTAATCAGCGTGCGTCCAGAAGCGGGCACCGTGTCTACTTGGGTCTGAATCCAGGTGTCGAGCTGTTCTAGTTGAGCAATCAGGGCTTCGGCGTTGGTTTCATACAGGGCGGTGTTCTCTGGAGAGACTTCGCTAAGCTGCCGTTGAATCTCTTTCACCATCGCTACGCCATTTTCAGCATCGTGCCAAACGTGAGGATCGGGCTCCATTTCACCTTCACCATGATCGTGCGCTTCGCCTTCAGCGTGTTCTTCGCTGTGATCGTGAGGTTCACCTTCAGCGTGTTCCTCACCGTGATCGTGAGGTTCGCCTAGCAGTGGCTCTGGCACGGCGGTTTCTGAAACAGCGACTTTGGGTGCAGGGGTGTCGGTTGCCTCGACCATTTGAATAATTGCAGGCTCGAACTCATAGCCGCCGTACAAGACTAGGTCAGCCTCTTCAACCGCCCGACGATCCTCAGGAGTAGCGCTGTAAGTATGAGGGTCTTGGCCCGCGTCAATTAGGCAGGTTACATCTACGGTGGTTTGAGCAATTTGCTCGGTTAAGTCGCAGAGCACACTATAGCTTGTGACCACCTGGGGATTGCCTTCAGAAGGAACCTCAGCCTGCGGTTGGTCACCTTCAGTCTGAGTGCAGCTAACCCCGCTCAGCACCAGTGACAGTACAGCTAGTTTTGACAGGATGTGAAGTGGTCTATTCATGGGGCCATACCTTGATAATGATTATCATTATTGAGTATAATATCTCAAGAAATGTCCTTTGCAACTATCAGCCTTTGAGACCGGGCTTTGAGACCATTGGTAGAGTACGTGACGGCTGGCCGTTAGAATTGATACGTAAACTTTGCGCCTGCCTAATGTTGTGATGCAAACCAAGCCCAGAGATGTTTGCGAAGTTCGATGCTTTAATCAGGCATTGGTGACTCAGGTTAGTGAAGCGCTGCCGGAAGATAGCCTGCTGGAAAATGCTCAGATTCTGTTCAGTGCTTTGGCCGATAAATCACGCCTGAAAATTCTTCATGCGCTCAGTGATGGCCAGGAACTTTGCGTCTGCGATGTGGCTTCCCTGCTCGAAGTGAAGGTGGCTGCTGCTTCTCACCATTTGCGCAAGCTGCGCGATCTGAAAATCTTAAAGCATAGAAATGATGGCAAGCTGGCTTACTACTCGCTAAAAGACCGGCGGATCGCCGATATTCTGAGCCATGCTTTGCAGCAACTAGCTGAGTAAACTGCTCGGGTAAAACGTTCTAACATTCGTTTGAGTGTATGGCTTTTTGTGGTAACGTTCTAACATTCATTTGAGTGTTGATACGAAGGATGAGGCATGAGTGATGATTGCTGTCAGAGCAAGGGTTCTGAGCTGACCAAGCTAAAGAAGCATCAAACCAAGGTGCTGTGGGCCGTGTTGGTCATTAATCTGGTAATGTTCGTGGTTGAGTTTGGGGCGGGTATTCGGGCAGAATCGCTTTCTCTCACTGGAGATTCGCTTGATATGCTAGGCGATGCGTTGGTGTATGCCAGCAGTTTGTACGTGGTGAATAAGGGACGCAAGGCGCAGGCGGGATCTGCCTTCTTTAAAGGTGTGATTATGTTTTTGTTTGCGATCGCCGTCTTCGCCAGAGCCCTCTATCAACTATTCGCCGAGGTCACACCCGCAGCGACCATTATGAGTACGGTAGGCGTGGCGGCATTGCTCGCGAACCTGGTCTGTCTGTCACTGCTCTCCAGGCACCGCAAAGACAATTTGAATATGTCCTCGGTGTGGCTGTGCTCTAGAAATGACATTATTGCCAATACGTCCGTGCTGGTTGCAGCGGGGCTGGTATTCCTCATGCAGTCAGCGCTTCCTGACCTGGCAGTCGGCTTCTTTTTGACGTTCGTTTTTGCCAAGTCAGCAGGCAAAGTGCTGACGCAATCCTGGCAGGAGATCAGCGCGTAGTGGTGAATGCTGCTGCGCTGATGAGAGTTCCGCTCCAGGCGAGTACCCACGAAAAGATGACAGATGCGATCGCCTGTCTTCCCATCAGCTTTAGCGCAAACGCAGGTGACTGTTCTCGGGCAATGGCCAGCGCGGTTACCAGACAAGGCAACAGCACCCCGGCCAGATATACGCCCGTCAAAATTTGTAAAGGTGTCAGCACTGCCAGGGTTTTAGGCTCGGCGAACAGCAGCAGACCATCTTTGCGAATAGAAGATAAGATGACTGGCAACGCCGCCTCAGCCGGTAGCCGAAAAACACCCATGAGCGGATTGATCACAGCGGCCAATGCCGACATCATGCCCAGCCAGTCCAAAAGGGAGGCGATCGCGCTAATCAGCACAAAAATAGGGAATGGCATTGGTAAAAAACTGCTGAAGGGTGCCCCTGGCTTCTCGCCACATAGCAGATAGACTGGGCTTTTCTAAAAATGTGCGATGTTCAATAACTAGCGAATTGCGGGGCGAGCGGGCTATTTTGGGAGAAACTAAGCGCGTATAAATGAGCGTACTCAGGCCCAGGTAAAGCAAATAGGGCACAACTAGCCAGGGCAGGCTAGCTGCGCTAAACACCGCCAGCGTCGCCCCAAACTGATAGGAGCAGGCCGAACCAAAAGCGATCGCGCTCATGCAGGTTTGCCGGGTGCAGCCAGAGCAACTGCGCGTACTAATTACCGCTGGGACATTACAGCCAAACCCCATAATCACCCGCACTAGGTCTCGCCCCGATAATCCCAAAGGTTTCAGCAGCGGATGTAGCGCCATTGCCAGCCGCTCTATCAATCCACTGGCTTTGTAAGCCCCCAAAAATAGCGCGTATAGCACGACCGTCGGCACCGCCCAAACCAACAGCAGTGGCCCCATACTGAGCAGCCCATAAGGCTCCAACAAAATAGCTAAAAAGAAACCCGGTAGTGGAGAAAGACGCTCCATCACAGGAGCCAGCAGCGCTTGCACCAGTGGATCCGCCCCAGCCGCAAGCCATTGGCCAGCCACACCGCCAAAACGGCTGGCAGCAACAACAGCAACAGCGCCACTATCCAGCCCAGTTGAGGATGTTCCAACAGCGTCGGCCTTGGGTCAACTCGCCACCCTGCGGTAGGAAACGCCCACTGCGATGGAAACGGCGAGGGCGTTTGCACCGCCTTCAAAATGGATTGCCGTTCTACCGCTGTGATCTGTCGAGCATTGACCGGAATGATCGTCAGCCCCAAATTTTGCGCCCACTGGCTGACCACAGCGCTTTTTGCCTCAGGGGTTGCCTCAGGGGTTGCCGCCTGGTTCGCTACCACCACCTTGTCCCAAAATGTCATGACGACGACACCTTGTCGGCCCGTTACTAAGGGCAAAAGCTCAGCCAAATCTTCCGCTGCATGTGTCGCCATAACCACCAGCACCACAGTATCGGTAGTCTTAAGCCGACTCAGGGCTATTTGCGTTGATCTACTATCGGATCGGTAAAATATACCGGGCGTATCGATCCAGACGTGATTGTCGGCAGCATAGGTTTCACAGCGCACAGTGGAACCTCGAAAGTTAGCGCTGTAGGCCGATTGTCTCGTGAGAGCCGCTATCAGTTGAGTTTTTCCAGTACTCTCTTTACCCATCAGGAGAGTCACACGCTTTTTAACAGATACAGTCATTACTACAGCAAGAGAGATCATCTAAAAACAACCCTGCCTGACGGTAAGGCTCTAAGGGAGAAGGATCTACGCCTAATCGACGGGCAATGGCATTGCCGACCACGGCAAACCGCTGACGAAACTTATAAATAAAACAAAAAATCAGCGCCCCATGACGAACCGCTGGCCCCGCCACAAAAAGACCGGGTGTGCGAGTCGATTCATCGTCTTCGGTCAGCGCTGCATGACCCAGTGACCAGTCAAACAGGGGAAAAATTTGTTTCAAGCTGCTGTTAAAACCCGTACAGAGAATTGGCGGATGAGCCGTTATCCATTCTTGGTATTCGCTGTAAACGGCATATCCTGCGGCTGTTTTTTCGACCGCTTCAATCGGCGCATCTCCAACCAGCTCTAAGCGTCCCGTGCGATAGACAAACTCCAACCGCTGTTGAGTGTAGGGTGAGAGGGCAACACTTGGATCGCTATCAGGATTACCCCAAGCCCCGCTCCGATCTAGCACCTTCGCTTTTTTGCCCAGCGATACCAAGTTTGCTGCTGCATCCATCCCGCTTTCATAGCCGCCAATAACGATTTGCTCATCGCCTGCTAAGTCAGCCCAAGATTTGACATGGGAATTGTGTATACAGTGCTCTGCGCCCGGAAAAGGATTGACTTTAGGATATTGGTATTCTCCGGCAGCCCAAATGACAAACTTTGAAGAGATTTTGCCCTGCGCTGTGTGCAGCTTAAAACCACCTCGGGACAGTGCTTCAAGGGTCTGTACGTCGGTATCGGTTCGCACAGGCAGTGCAAAGTGATCGACCACCGTTTGTAGATACAGCGCATACTCTTTGCCCGTAATATGCTCTCGCCGAAAAGCCAAGCCTGGAGAGGTTTTTAGGGTAATGGCATTGAGATCCAACAGGCCAAAGCCATGGCTGGGAAATGAGGGCGTAATCAGGTGCATTTCTTTGGGCCAGCGGCTGAAGGATGACCCGAAACGCCAGGAACGGGCTTACACCAGCATCGTGGAGATGCGGGCCAGCGAAGCGGAAGGACAC
>JAAUPS010000330.1 GCA_012033015.1 Phormidesmis sp. RL_2_1 | reverse complement strand
GCCGGATATCCATACGGCGGCCCGCCAAAGTGAGCCAGCAGCGCACTCCCCGAAATGCCCCGCTCTTCTAGCACATACTGCTCCACCCGCGTGGGCACCTCGCCCTCACAGTTCGGCACATACTTGCCCTCATCCAACGCCAAAATCCCCAGCCCCTCAGTCATAAACTTGGAGGAGATGCCCGATAAATTCTGTTCTAGTAGCTGAAGCAGCTCCGTCGTCGTCACCGCCACATTCACATACCGGCTGTAAATATCTGGTAGCAGCCCCTCCGCCAGCCGAGTCAGCAGCGAAGCAAAGCCACTGCCGTACGGCTGTCGGTCAATCTGCCGCCCGCGAAAGTAAATCTCGCCCGAGGAAACAAAACGCCTCAGCTACCGCGTTCTTTACGCGGGTTTCGAGCGTTTCACTCTGGCTCTGTTCGTCACTGAGCAGTCGCCGCTTGCTATCCGATAGGGTAGACCTACGAGAATCGTATCGGCTTAGCATGTAGCGCGATCGCCCCAACCGCTTAATTTCACCGTCTAGCCCATCTTGCTTACTCACCACCCAAAAATCCGGCTGCTATTAGCACTCTCCTTAATCCACTCATCCGCCCGGTCGTCCGCCTTAGTCACATAGCGAAAATCTATCGTCACCACCGCCAGCTCACTCGGCACCTGCAAGCGCTCATCCTGCCGCTGCCTACCGTCACTGTAGTAAGCCGCCCAGCGGAATCCATTACCCTGATACTTGGGGTTCTCCGCCGACCCCAGCAGCTCCTTCAGCTTTTGGGCGACAATTTCGCTGCTGGCATCGGGCGTTACCGTGTAGCGATCGCGCTCCCTAGCCCACTCCTGCCCCGCTGAACTCTGAATTTTGTACCCCGCCTTCTCCGAATAAGAGAGCAGGCTCAGCTCCCGCAGCTTCTCCAGCGCCTGCGCCACCTCAGAGGTCTGATTGCCCAGCCCCATCCGGTCATACAAACACTGCGCCACCAGTGCGGGCGTCGTCGGCACCTGCTCTTGAATCAGCTCTAGCAGCGCTACCGCCTTCGCCGCTCGCACCGCCAGCCCGTCGGCCACCACATCCTCATGCGCAAACAGCCGCACCAGCGTCGTTTGCACGTCGTTATCGAGCGCCGACTGCTGCACGTCAAAAATATTGTCGAGCGTAATCAGCCTGCCGAGTTCTTGCTCGCCCAGGTTCTGCTCGCGAAACAGCTCGCCCAATAGTTGCAGTAGGCCGCGAATCGCATGGTCGTCTCCTTTTGCCTTGGTGGAGCGCGATCGCAAATTAGACGTAATCTGCATCAGCAAATCTACATACCCCGGCAGCAGCGGATACACCTCCAAAAACTGCTCCTTAGAAAGCTGCTCACACTCGTAGCCATACAGGCTCAAATCGCTCCGATGCGCCTCAAAAAGGCTCTCTAACGCCCCTACCTGCGCCTTTTTTTTCTTTAGCAGTCGCTTATGCACCACATCGCGAATATTCGTCGGCGCTAAATGCACCCTCAGCTTGGGCGGAAAGCGATCCTTAAGCTTGCTGATGTTGCTTTCATCTTCGCTATCTTCTAGCTTCTGCTGCCCGGTTGCCAGCAGCCACACGCGCCCCTTTAGCCGCTGACCCAGCGCCGATACAAACGATTGCAGCGCCAAGCATTCGGCCCGTATTTTGAAAAATGTACTGGCTCACTTCATCAACCACCACAAACAGCGTTTTGCCCGCCGCCCGCCGCGCCAGCATCTTTTCAATATCGGCAGTCACTTCTGCCGCAGAGGTGCCCACCCCTGACGTATCGCCAGCCCGACTGCTATACCAGCTCATCGTCTCCTCGTAGCGAGTTGGATACATTGCGTGCATCACTTCTGAGAAAAAATCGTCAGCCAGCGGTGAATGCTTCAGCGTCTCCCAAGGCTCACCCAACACCTGCTCCGCCGTCTGCAAAAACCTGTCCCATTCGCCCGCTTCTTCTAGCTTCAGCTCATGATCGGCCACATAGTTGCTCTCATCGCAGTAGCCTAAGCGCTTTTGTAGCTGTCGCTTAATTGCCGAATGAATCTGCTCGCCGTCTCGGGCGATCGCCCCACATCAAACACCACCGCAATCGGTGTGATCGCATCAGCTAGCTGCCGCCAGCTCTTCCTAAAATCTGCCGACTTGGGCGAGTCGTCTCTTTCTAGTAGCGCATCTGCTAACGATTGACCATCCGGCAGCATCATCCCATCTAGGGCCAAACCCAGCAGCTTCGCAAAGCTAGACTTACCTGAGCCATAAAAGCCAGAAATCCAAGAAGCAGGCAGCGCCGACTGATTTTGAATATCTTCAGCCAAGCCGCTTAATAAGCGCACGAACTGCTCGTGAATGCCCGAGCTTTGAATAGGGCGATCGCTCCCCTCATAGCCACCAGTGATAATGTATTCGCTCACTTCTGCTGCGACCTTTGCCGGATCTTGCTCATGAAAATAAACAACCGGCGGAATATCGCGCGTAACATCGTTAGCAAACAGTTCTTTTAGCAGCATAGTCTGGCTTGGTCTTGGTCTAGTATTTAGTCTAATGAGTTCTTGAGAGAGTGCTTCGTGTAGCGCACGCTACGAATACACCCGAGGCCGGTAGTCTCTATCAGTAGAGAGTTCCCCCATGAAAGAAAGCGCCTGGCGGCCTTCTCTTTGCCCTGGGTAGAGAACCACAACGGGCAGATTTCTCGTTTTGCCATCGATATGTTTTAGCAGCGCGGAAGATCGAAAGAACGGGTAAAGCGCGCCTGTGCGACCCAAAAAGAACAGCGTGTGATGGGTGTGCTGCGGGTGGCTATCGGCAAAGTCATCGATGGTTTCAATGACATCTTTTGCAATACCGTCTGCACCTTCTATATAGCGAGTCAGCTTATCTTTCAAATACTGTAGCGACCGAGCCGGATCTTTTTCATACAGCCGATGCTCCATGCGAATGATGCTCTCTAGCACTCTAGGATCTTCTGCCCTTAGCCTTTCTATTAATAGCTGCTGCAAGGAAATGGAAAGTACGTTCCAGCCCTTTCCTCGCAGCTCGTCGCTCAGGTTGCTGATGCGCAGCCGCAAATCGAATTCTTTTTCTGGCAAATAGGTCAAAATCGCAAAGCGATAGTTGCGCATAGTGCTAATGCGCGGCCCTGCTTCGTCGAGCAGGTCTCTTCTCAGGTCATTAATCGCTCTATCTAGAGATGCCTGTTCTAGCAGTGGCTCGCTCATCTTTTTGTACGCCTTAGCTCTCTATTTCTTTAACTCAAATTCGGAAAGCGTGGCCGCCCAGCTTTGCAAGTCCGCGTAGCGCCAGTCAAATTCGTACAGATCGCCCATACGGCTAAACGTTAGCGCGTCAAGCTGCCCTAAACGCTGCTCTAAAAAGCGATCGCTCAAACCCACAGACATAAAATAGGGATTTTTCAACACCGTGCCTTGATACTGCAAACTCCTCAGAAAGTACACCCAGTAGGTCAAAGCCGCATCCGTGACTTTGGGATAAGCCAATGTGCGCTGTGTACCTGCTCGCTTACAAAGTCCTGCTGCGGTTGCGCAGGTAATCAGCGCCGTTGCCATCCTCAGCACGGTTGCACTTGCCCACTGTCTTGTCCACTGGGCTGCAATATTCTGAGTTACCCATCGCGCAACAATATCGCGATCAATCTTTGCTTCGTACTGCGACCTTCGCGCTTCTAAAAACGTGCTGCTAAAGGCTCTGTACATCGGATCGCTCAACTGCAGGTGCCAGTGGCAAATGTTTTGCCGCGTCGTCAGATCGTTTGGCTGCCACTGTATCAGCGTGGCGATCGCCTCTGGATACGCATCGTAGCGATGACCAAACTCAGCGAGTAGCCGTTGCACCCTGGCCATGCTCTTACTGCCAAACCAGCGGTTCTCAAACGCTAGCTCTGCGCGGCCTTCCTTAGGCGTCGTTAGGGTCATCTGCTCCCAATACTCTCGGCTCTCTTCTAACGCTAGGGACACGCGCAGTAGGCGGGTGTGAAACTTATCAACCTCAACGCCATAGGTCTGGCAATCTTTAGCAGAAGAGCTTATATCAGGCACAGTTACATTAGCCATCTATGCAGACTCCAGACGATAGAACGGCATGGGGTAGCGCTTTGAGAGCGGTAGGAGGGCAGCGGCCAGTAAGTGCGATCGCTCGCGCAGTCAACCACAGATTGAGATCCTTCTACCGTTCCAATCTCTCGTCCGCCCGGAACCACTCGATATTCAGGCTGTTCTACAGAAGCCAATACCTGCTCAAATGCGTCGCGATCAAACGTTGCCGATAGCGACAAAGGAAAATTCAGCGTTTCCTCTATCGGCTGATGATGATGTTTACACGCGAGCAGCCGATCATTTAGCTGCTCGTCGATTTCAAAGCCCCAGAAAAACAAAGTATTGATGCGATCGCCCTGCGCCAGCTGTAGCCTGCTGCTCTTATCTTGCAAGATAGCCGCCTCCCTAGCCGCCTCAAATGCCGCCCATTCCCACGTTCTAGGCAGCAGTCTACGAAAAAAATCACCGCCTCCAGCTTCATCAGTTAAGTCCGTACGCCACCAACCTAAGCGCTGAAGTTCGCCGTTGCCTTCACCGGCCCAAGCCACTAACAACTGCCAGGTCAAAATCTCGTCTAGCGCGTTTGTTTCCGCTGAGCTATGGGCCATACTCACCGCCGCAGCGTCATCGTTAGGGGGTGTAACTTCTGCCTCTAC
Organism: Phormidesmis sp. RL_2_1; assembly: GCA_012033015.1. Classification (GTDB taxonomy): domain Bacteria; phylum Cyanobacteriota; class Cyanobacteriia; order Phormidesmidales; family Phormidesmidaceae; genus Phormidesmis. The sequence continues at coordinate 311 of JAAUPS010000330.1, read as the reverse complement.
TGCTAGCTTGGAAGTCATCAACTTTTCGTCCTCTGTCAGCGCTATCGGCACTCAATCTAGCATCTCTCGATACTCCAGAATCCCCCGATTTGAGAACAACTGGCAGCAAGGAAAACCGGTCGTGCCTTAGTAAAACGTGGGATAAGTTGCGACATCATTCCAACCCCAAGGTTTCGTGGCCAATCCAGCCCGCATCGCGGCACTATCACCAGTTCGACTATGCTGCCATATCCAGTTGAAGTAACTAACCACTAAACGGGTCGTCACTTTGGTTTGCATCCAAAGCTTGCCAAATTTGTTCTGACGTCTAT
>JAAUPS010000329.1 GCA_012033015.1 Phormidesmis sp. RL_2_1 | reverse complement strand
TTCCAGTCACTTAATGCTACTGGTACCCCTCTTACAGCGCTAGAAACTTTTTAAGCCACTGGTAGTCAACTTTATTAAGCTAGGAGGGAATGATTTTGGTGCTGCTCAAGTCAAAGGAGATTTTTCAAAGGTTGAAAGCTTGTTCGATAGAATTAGGTCGGCTTCTAGCAAAAACCAACGAACAAATGAGTACCTCACTCTTCTAGCTCAATCTTATGAAGGTAAAAAATTAGCAAGGCAGTTTAGTAAACAAAGAAGCTGGCTAACTAAATCATTTGAAGCCTCACGGGATAAAGAACAATTTGTTCGAAAAATGAGTGACGTAGCTTTATATAGCAAGCATTTTATATACTCTGGGAGTTCTGCTGCTATCTCTTCTACCATTGCAGATGCAGTAGGGCAGGATATATATCAGTCACAAGACGGCCAAGAAGCTGTGCTATGTCTTCTGTATTTGATAGATGCAAAGCATAAAATGGCACACACTATATTATCGCGATTCTATGCAATTGCTCGTAACAGTTCATCTGCTTCTGGGAAAAGAGATTTTCTTGCAAGCTGTAAGTCCATAGCCGCTTTCTTCACTCTGTGGCGTTCTGCATTAGCAAGGAAGTATCCTGACAGTGAATACCGAAAGATATTACAAGACGAAATGTGTTGGAGCGAAGACCGATACTTCACCATTAGTGAGCTGAACAAACGACTTCGGACTGTCCTTGAAGACCAAGGAATTTCTGTTAAGGGTGACTGGATAGATAAGGCATCACAAAATTTGCGATACAGCACGTCGAAGGCTTTGTGTAAGTTCGTCTTGTTCATATCGTCTCAAGACACTATACCTGATCCGGACAAGCTTGGACTAATGACCGTAGGCAATCAAAACTCTACTTTAAACTACTTAGGTTCTAGCCAGTGGACTTCCAATAATTTAGAAACCATAGAACACGTCGCACCTCAAGAACGCACTACGGATTGGGATTTGAACATATATGAAGATGAGAGCTACGACAAAATTGGTAACCTTACTTTGCTTCCAAGCAAAGTAAACACATCCGCTAGTAATAAAGGATGGATCGAGAAATATATTTACTATAGATACCTTTCCGAGGCAAATCCGAGTAATACAGAAAATCTACGTCAAGTAGCTATAGATAACGGCGTAACCCTAAGCGAAAGCACTATGCAGCTATTGGGTCAATCTTCTTTTAATCACCATATACTTCCCATTGTTCAGCTAGGTGAAAACGGTATATGGGATAAGGGTTTCATAGAGGAAAGAAGCTATCGCATCTGTGAAATTGTCTGGGATAGACTTTATTCTTGGCTGGAATAGTTTCTCTCCACGTAGTATTTGTTTCGTACAGTCAATTGTCTGTGAAGTTATTTAGTCCACGTAGAAGAGTAATATGCCAAAACTTCAACTCAGTTTTCATACATCTTTTGCCCTGAAGAAAGAAGACATAATAAAAAATTCTCACTGTAGCAAAAGAAGAGCCGGGACTAAGTGACTCTCTGGAGAATCTCATTGGGAAAACAGGCTTGGGTAACAAGAAAGTAAGTCCAGTGAAAAGTTGGGCAGCTCGTTCAGGTTTAGTGTATGAGAATAAGCTTAGTTTAGAAGCAAGTAGGATTCTTATAAATGATCCCTACTTGAAGTCGCCTGTTACTGAGTGGTTCATGCACTTTTATCTTAGTTTCGGAGATAAAGGACTTACATCTTCACCTAAATCCCCCGCTGAGTGGGGCGGATGGACTTGGTTTGTATACAGCTTCTTACCTGAACAGTTTACGTTTAGTACAGATAGCCTCACTTACGAAGCTAGTCAGGTATTCGAAGATGAAACCAATAAAAAGTTAGAAAAAAAACTTCCGCTACGTCCTACGGGCCTACACAGAATCTGAAGCACTAGAGTCTTGCCAATTTATACAGAGCATGACTGCGGGGAAATACATAGCTGGCGAGGCATCTCTGCCTAATCCCTACCTTATTTGCTACTTCCTCGCCAAGCTCTGGCAGCGCGACTACGGAAATACGACCTCCGTTGTCACAGATGAGGTCTTGAACCATAAAATGGGACTAGCGCCTTTACTAGGACTGGAACCGGCAGCTTTGCAAAAGCAGCTCGATAAGCTCGAAACCTTCGGCCTCATCGAACAGCGCCGCACCGTTCCCCCCTTCCAAATCGTTCGTCGATGGGATGACCCGCTATCTTTATTAGAGCAAGCCTATGCCTTCGCTGAATGATTTGCCCATCACCACCGCCACCCCTTCCGACCGACCCCACATACTCGTATGGGATACCTGCAACGAAGATGGCCTCCAAACATTGTGCTTCCGATACGGCACCTACCGAGCAAACTACGCACAAGACCTTATCTCCCCGACATGCGCAGCAGTCCAAAAGCCAATATCTACTCCTGAGCAAACGCATTGACCGTGAGATAGAATCGCTCCGCAACATTGGGCATGATAGCTCCAAAAGCAACGTACAGATAGAAGGGCTAGACCGCCTGATCACATATCTTGCTGTAGATAGCAGCGAAAACTTGCGCCTCTTTTGGCAAAAGCTCACCGACCTACATCATCTTCCCAAACGCTTTTGGATTATCCTGCCTAGTACGCTAGTCCCCTCCGACTGGCCCCAAAGCCGACTTCATATCGTCGAAAATCCATAGTTCCTATTTAGTCAGATATCTTTCATTTCACAGGTAATTGAGTATGCGCCTCCGCGACATCGTAGAAGTTGATAAAGAAGGTCTCATCGCCGATGCCGTCAATCTAAAAATGATGGACGACAGCAGCAAAAACCTGGAACTCTGCAAAGGTTTCGTCTTCAACTACGATGCCGAAAACCAAAAAAGATCAACCCTAGGCGTACTAGATTCATTACGAGAAAGCTTCCACAGCACCAATAGCCTGAACGTACACCTTATGGTGCAGGACTTCGGTAAAGGCAAGTCGCACTTTGCCCTGACCCTAGCTAATTTTTTCAAAAAGCCTGCCGATAGTCCCGAAGTCGCAGGCATCCTCGCTCGTGTTAATTTCGCTACGTCTGGCAAGGCCAACGCCCTGCATGAAAAGCTGCAAGCCTATAAGCAGCGCAGCAAAACCCATTTGGTTATCTGTATCAGTGGAGAAGTCGCTACCGACCTCAATAAAATGCTGCTCAGAGGTGTGCGTCAAGCACTAGAAGAAAACGGCATTAGAGATGCGATCGCCCAGCACATCATCGAAAAACCTCTCAGCTACCTTCGAGGACTCACTGGCGAAAAGCGCGAACAGGCCGAGCAATATCTAGAAGATATTGGCCGACCCTACGGCGATCTCGAAGCAATGACCGAGCTGCTTGCAGAAGAAGACGAATACGACATCATCCCTACTGTTGTAGAACTCTCCGGCAAGCTAGAAGCCTATGCCTTTAACTTTGAATACAATCTCGACACCGAGCAAATTCTAGAAGATGTCGTCACCAAACTTTGCACTGGAGAAGACCGCCGATTCGAAGGCGTCTTAATCATATTCGATGAGATTAACGCCTACCTTAGAGCTTGGCTCAAAAATTCTAAATCTGCGGGTGGCGCAGCTCTTCAAAACATTACCAACGTCTGCGAAAGAAACCGTGGCAAAATAGCCCTCTTATGTCTCGCCCAAATCAAACCCTCCCTAGACACTCAAATTCCTTATCTAGAGCGAAAGAACTACGAAAGGTTCACAACCCGCATTGAACTTGCTCCTAGCACCTACGAACCGCGCGCTAGCTTAGAGCTAGTCATTGACAACCTCATTAAGGAATCCGAAGGTGCCGAGTGGGAGACCTTTCGCAGCAAATGGGGCGATACCCTGTGGCGCGAATCTCGTAATTCCTACGATCAATACATTACAGCCTACAGTAACCGAAACTGGCCTGTTGAAGAGTTTCATAAGCACTTAGGACTAGGCTGCTATCCGCTGCATCCTCTCACTGGCTACCTGCTTTGCAACTTAGAGTTCACGCAGGGTAGAACCGCCATTCAATTCATTAAAGAGGACGTTAGCCGATTTATTGATGAACGGCCTGTTGAAGAAAATGGAGAGCTACAGTTCGTCAGAGCTGCTCAGCTCATGGACGCCTTTGCCGGAAATTTCTCCCTACAGTCGAAGTACACCGAATACGCAAAAGCCTATGACTCTATTGCGGCTTTTGCCAATGCAGACGAGATCAATATGCTCAAGGCGATCGCCCTCTACTACCTATGCGGCGAAAAGATCTCAAAACCTGAGCGAGAACGTCACGACGCGATTCTATCGGTCATGACCGGCTTTTCACCTGCCAAGACAAGAGAACTTCTAGAAAAACTCTCTCAAGAGTATCAAGTTGTTTACTTCAGCGCAGGCACAAATACCTACCGCTTCTTCACAGGGTTTAATATCGCCGACCTCAAGCGAAAGATTGAGGAAGATACAGAGAACAAAGTACCTGACTTTAACGAGCTACTAAAGCACTGCCGTAAAAACCTTACGCGCTACTTAGGCAGCGACACCGTAAGAGCTGATCGCTTTGCAACCGAGCGACGAGTTAACGGTGCTGATTGGTTATTTGGCAAAGAGATCTTTACCATAGACCAATTTGAGAGAGTACTCTCTAGCGAACGGTATGTCAAAAGGGCAGAAGCAGGATTGATTGCCTACTTTATAGGCGAGTACGATCAGGATCTTGATGCTCTAGAGAAAGAAGCTGAGCTGATTCTGGCAAAAGCGCCCCAAGTGGTTAAAGAGCGAATCATCATCGCACTGCCTAACCGAGGTACTCGTGATCTTGCCAAAGTCTTGGCAATGAAAGAAGCACTTAGTTCAAAAAGCTCACGAGAGAAACAAGACTTTGGCGCTGCGTTAACAGAACTCAATAAGCAATTTGAAGAACAGATAGATTTAGAACTTCAGCAAATATTTGATAGCTGCACCTACACCTGTCGCATCATCGACAAAGTTCCGAGCGCTGAAAGAAAACGTATTGAACCTATCGTGAGCAAAATGCTCA
>JAAUPS010000328.1 GCA_012033015.1 Phormidesmis sp. RL_2_1 | reverse complement strand
CCCAACCCTGGAAACGACCCTCTCAGACCATGCTCTGCATACCAAACGTCATCGACCACCAACAGCATTCGCCTATCAGCCAGCAAATTGGCCAAATAGCGAGACGCCGCCTCAGGCGTACTGGCCAAAATAGCTATCCCGCGACGTATCGAGCTGCCGAATCCAGCGCCCCAACTCAATTTGCAAATCGGGCTTTTGCCCCAGCGTCACCCACAAAATGCCATCCGCAAAGCTCGCCTGAATCGCCTCATCCAACACCACCGCCGCCGCCATCACCGACTTACCCAGCCCGCCCAGCCCCGAAATTGCGCTCACCACCAGCGTAGAGTGCTCATCGCCCAGCAGGGTTTGCTTAACCTTTTCTAGCACCGCTGGTCGGGGGACAAAGTTTGTCGGCAGCTTCACATTCGGCAACGGCACCCCCAACTGTCGCCGCCGCAAGGGTGCAACTTCCGGCTCAGCCTTTGGTGCCCCTTGGCATATCTCCCAGTTGCGCAGCGTCCCTGCTGCGTCGTCTTCATACCGAGCCTTAACCGTTTGAGACTGCTTGCCATGCTCCTGCGAAAGCGAATTCAACCGCGCTTGAGTTGCGCCAATCACCTCATCTAGCGTGATGGCCTCATGGCTAGGGTCTAGCGCCTCTGCAAATGCCTGCGTAAAGAGGCTGTACCCCCCTTCACCGCTACTAAAGTAGCTAAACTGCCCAGCACTGCAAGCATAAATCACCGCAAACTGCTTTTGCCCCGCCAGCTTGATCTCCCGCTGGCTCCACTGCTGCAGGCCAACCGCCTTCCCCGCTATCGCCTCTAGCTTAATGCCCTCTCGGCAAGCATCGATCACCCACAGCACCGTTTTAGCAGGCGAGCTAGCGACTGTTTCAACAATGTCAACCGGCAGCAAATAGTCTTGCAAATCTTCCGGTTCATAAATGACCGCATCGGCAGGCACCAGATAGTCTTGCCCCTGGTAGTGCAGCCCATGCCCCGAAAAATAAAGCAGCAGCGTTTCGACGCCCTTGGCCTCTCGGCAAGCCTGCCTCAGCGCCCGCCTGACTTTTACCAGCCCCGTTTGGGCAATGCCTTGCATCCGGTCATCGCATTCATCTCCAACGGTCGTCACCTCATAGGCTGACTCCGCCAGTGCCGATTGCAGCGTCGCCAAGTCTTGACGCACAATCGGCAAATCACGAATGCCCGCTGCTTCATAGTGCGGCACGCCAATTAACAGCGCTTTTCGCTTACCGGGCAGCTTACCGGCCATACCGGCCATATCATCGGGCATTTCAGCTCAGCCCCAGCTACTCAAAGGTCAGCGTAATCGCACCCTTGCCGCCAAGCTTAGCCGTGCCAATCAGTTCCACACCACCCTCAGCCGTGATCTCGACCTGAATGCTCACTTCTTTGAGCTTGAGCGTCCCGACCTGCTTTACCTGGCTAAGCGTCTCCCCCACCTGCGCACAAACCTTCACCATATTTTGCTTAAGTGCCTCAAGCGGCACCTCCCGTAGCCCAACGTCTGCATCGCGGCTAAAAAGCCCCTTCGCCACCTCCCCATCATCCGGCAGGCTCACCAAAAAAGGAATCGTTTCCATAGCAAATTAATACGTTTAGATAAATACTTACTGGAATTTAACCAAAATCTATGATACGGCGTTGATCGCTTGGCTGAGAGGCAGCATTCAGGCTAGAGGCTTGAGGTGACAACGGGCGCGACATAGCGTGTGCCGGATGCATCCAGCACACGCCCTAAACCCAGCGGCTGAAGCCACTTTGAATTAACCTCAGATGATCGCGGTTTTCTGCCAGTAAGCCTGTCGTCTAGCCAAGTGAGAAACGCTACAGTAAAGTCTTTGCCGCTTTTGGCAAACAGCTTGTCAGCCAAAGAGACCTCTAGACGGGCTGCCTATTTCGCGTTATGCCGGTGCAGGCACATTGAGCACCGGATTTTCTTCAAAAAAGCCTCTCGGCATAATCTTGAAACTGGCCTGATGAACGGTCATAATAGGCCACTCTTCTGGCCTAGGAATGTGGGTCACCCCTTGGGTATACCAGACAACAACATCTTCTTTGCTCAAAGATTCATCATCGGCCACCCATTCTGGCAGTCCCTGCCCCGGCAAACTTTGATTAGGATAATCCCCAGCAGCGTATAGCTCATCAGGATTGTACTTTGTTGCCCAAAAGTGATGCGATGCAAACTGTCCCCTTTGTCGAACGTGACGTTTCCAACGGATAAAAGACAGAATTGCTGCCCGGCATTAGCATGTAGGCGCAGGGCGTTCCCAACGCATTTTTCTTATCTGGGTTCATCACCATCCAAGCTCGACTCTGCGCTAGGCTCATGTCTCGAACAGCCATGGCTTCGGACGCTAGCATGGTCTCTTCCATGGCAAAGGCATTGGCTTGCCGGTTGCGCTCACTTTGGGGCAAAGCCGCTACCGTCATCTCTGACAAATTGTTGATCGGCCCGTCTACGTCAAAATCTAGACGAAAGTTCAAAAAGTGCTGATGGTTAACGGCGACAACATGAGGAGCAACCAAATAGCCCAGATGATTGCCCGTCTCGGTGGTGTCATCGGTTGCTTTCGTGAGCATGATGCCGGTCAAATCAGTTTGTTCTTCTAGTGTGCCGTCTTCATGAAGATCCAGCTAATGGCGTAATCGTAGTTGCCGATGGCCGCGACGGTGGTCATCACCAGCTCTCGGCTGCGGCGTCCTTCGTTGCTATAGTTGTTGAAGTCATAGTGCCGCCAGAGAATACCGGCGTCGCGCTCATACAGGGCAATGACATCTTCTGACGGGCTCGGTTCGCCAAAGTCGTCTGCAAACAGGGCGTCGAGTAAAATGGCATTTTGGGGCACTTCGTTACCCAGCTCCATGGGGGTCGAAAGCCAGCCAAAGCGATATTCACCAACATCAAAAGCGCTTCTTACAGACCAGTCTTTGTTGGTTTCGGCATAGGGCACTACCATCTCAGAGAGTCCCGCCCGGTAGAGCACCGGCCGCTCAGCGCCATTATCTGTGTAGGACACCTGATACAGCGTTAGCCCTTCTCGCTGGTGCATCAAGTAGCGAAACTTCCAGTTTTGCCAGGTGACTTCGTTGCCGTTAACGGTAAAGGTGGTGCCTTCGGGCTGCTCAATTAATAGAGACTTGGGCGCAGGCTGAAGTGGCCCGACGCTAGCCTCATCGTAGTCAAAGTTTTCGGTTGAATAGGTTTGCACCCCAATATCAGTAACTTCGTACACCTCTTGGCCGTTGAGATCAACCACCACCATCAGTCCTTCAATGGGCGCACCGTAGTAGTTAATTCTGTCGGGACTGTAATAGGTGATGCCGCGCAGCAGCCGTTTACCAGAGGCCCGCTCTTCTGGGCTCATCAGCCCCGGTGCCCAGCCATCTATCACAGCGCTTTCAAAGTCGGTAATGCCTCGCCGCTCCATGGCCGCCTGCCAGCGTGAATCGGCTTTGGCCAAAGCGTCTAGCAGTTCGTACTCTTCGTCTAGAATAGCGGGCTGCACACCAGGCACTTCTGCCCACTCAGTGAGCGTCGCCCTGCCGAGATCGACGACAGCTTCGTAGGTTTTGCTCTCGGCAGGGTCTAGGACAACAACAAAGGCATCCCGCTGCACCGGATCGCCTGCCTGAAAGCTCAGAACGCTTTCTTTATCAGGTTCTTTTAAAGAGATGTTCGGAAACCTTGCCCGCTCAGATAGCGGCTGAGCCGCCTGAATGGTCGTCACGGCTATCTGAATTTCCTCGACAGTCAGCGGATCTAAGGGATGAGTGGCGGTTGGCCCTTGAGCAGGCGCAGGACGAAAGGCACAAAAGGAAATCAGCAGGGCAATAACCATGCCTATAAAGGCAAGTCCAAGACGTCGGTATGGAATGCTCATGAGATCGGTGACCCCTGTCAGGTGAAAAGGTGATTAGGAAACACATCTGCGGCGAAAGTAGCCTGTTTTCACCTAAGAAATATGTCAAGTGCGCTACCAGGAAAAAATCTTCAGTTTTGGTGGCATTCCACGCCATGCGTGAAGTTGACAGAACGGATTAGAAATTCGTTAGCGCCAATCGTCTAACACAAACGCATCGGGTCGATTGTAAGCGGGGTTGTTGGGTCTGTGCATGACGACGCCGATGATTTCTGTGCGAAACTGGCGCGCTACCATCTGGGTATAGGCCGCGTCACGGCTGGTATTTACGCCAGCAACGAGGCGCTGCATTTGTTGGATCGCACCATACTTTTCACACAGATCGAGTAATTGTTCAAACCGTTCTCCTGCTTGTTTGCCTGGACGCACGGCTCCAAATTTGACATAGCATACGCCGCTCCCGGCTTCGCTGCTGGCCCCACAGTGGCAAATCGCAAATCCTGCCAAACCGGCGTCGTCCCACAGCAAAAGCGTATCCCCGAGATTTTGAACCTGAACAGCAACAATCTCACGCGATAAATCTAATCCTGAATAAAGCTCGTCGGTGAGTTGTAAGCAGGCTTTAAGGCCATCGGCTTGCTGTTGTTGGTTGAGGGTGGAGTATTTTGTTGTTTCGGGCAAGGTTGGTTGAGCGGCTGGGATGGGCTTGGCCATGATAAAGGTCAAACAGCGTGGGTAGAAGCCGAATTTTTGATACAGGGCATGGTGTTTGGGGCTGTTGGGAAAGGTAAATAGCCCGGCTTGTTGGATGCCCCATTGTGTCAACTGATCGAGGGCAGCTTGGATAAGAGACTGGGCAATGCCTTGATTCCAGAAGTCGGGGTGAATACTGAGCGGGCCAAACATGCCAACGCTCCCCCAATTAATGGCGATGTTGGAGCCGATTAATTTGCCGTTTACTTCGGCGGCAAAGGCGGCTGTTGGATCGATTTGCCAGCGTGGTTGGAGGTAGTTTGCGTCGCCGCCAAAGTCGGTGGGTTGGGGCAGGCCAATAAAAGTGCCAAAGGCAAGCCGAAAGATATGATCGGCGATCGCAAGCTCATTTTCCTGAAGGAGCCGAATTGAAACGTTCATCAGCGGCACACTCCGCAATAGGTGTGAAAAA
>JAAUPS010000109.1 GCA_012033015.1 Phormidesmis sp. RL_2_1 | reverse complement strand
TTGCGTAAGTGTAACAACGGAATATCCATCATCGAGAATGGAACGTTCTCAACTAAAATATCTCCACCAGAAATAGCAGCAAAGATTAACCAAGTTATTGCTTCAATTCGATCCGGAATAATCGGAATGGTGGCTCCCCTAAGATAGCTGACCCCTTCTACTTCAATCCGACTAATTCCTTGGACTGATATTTTTGCTCCCATCAGTTGCAGTAAATCGATCAAGTTCTCAATCTCTGGCGTAATATAAGCATTATGAATTTGAGTTTTACCCTTGGCAACAGACGCACAAAGCAAAGCATTTTCCGTACCACCGACGGTAGAGATAGGAAAATGGATCTCTCCTCCCTTTAGATAACCTGAAACTTTAATATGCTCGGCTTTCTCCTCTACATAACATCCCAACGATTCCCATACCATCAGGTGCAAATCATATTTGCGATCACCTAGCTTGCATCCACCAGGGTAAGGGATAAACGCGATTCCTTGACGATGCAACTGACCTGCAGCTAAAAGATAGGTGGTTCGTATAGGAAAGTCGTAGTTTCCTAGCTCCTTAGAAGACAACTTAGAACAATCGAGAAAGGCTGATGAGACATTAGCATCAAAAGCAATCTCTCCCCCTATGGCCTCTATGAAGCGGGCTTTGTGTCGAGCATCTACTAACTCTGTTGGAAAATTAAGCAGTCCAACAGTATCGTCTGTTAACATAGCTGCTGCCAGAAGACGCGTAGCAGCGTTTTTTGCGCCGCTGACTTGCACTACGCCAGTAGGCACCTGTGGGCCATGTATTCTCATTCCAAAAGAACCACTCTTTTCGCGAGTATCTACGGTTATCATATTTCCTACAGTTATCAAGATGTAATAATATTGGCATGGTGAAAGTATTCAAGTTTTCTCTTAACTACAAGAAAAACTTTCATATTAACTGCTGTGGCCGCAGTTTAATAAACAAAAACAACCTCAGATTCTAGCTGTATTCCACAATGAGCTTTGACAGTCATTTGGATGTGCTCCATTAGCGTTTGGATATTTTCTGCAGTCGCTCCTCCCATATTTTCAATCCAGTTGGCGTGTACATCACTCACTCTCGCATCACCAATTTGAAATCCCTTAAGCCCAGCCTGCTCTATGTACCATCCAGCCCCTTTACTACCAGGAGGTGACTTAAATGTGCTTCCGGCAGTAGGCTTGTTTAAGGGTTGCTTGCGCTTACGCTCACTGAGATGTTCCAAGGTGTTGGAGCGAATCTCGATTGGATCGCCTGCTTTTTCTAAACGAAAACGCACTCGCAAAATAAAACGTTTGCCATCTAATAAATCAGTTTGGCGATAGCTAGTAGAAATATCTTTCATGGCAAGTGTTTCTACAGTGCCATCTAGGTGCAAAATATCAAAGCTTTCAACAATAGAGACCATTTCGCGAGGACGAAAGGCTGTGAGCCCGGCGTTCAATACCAAAGCTCCTCCCACAGTGCCAGGAATACCAATGAGAAACTCAAAGCCAGAAAAACCCTCACTTGCCGCAAACTGCGACAAGTGAGGTAAGAGACACCACTTTCAGCGACAATGGTATCGCCATCTCGATATAGCTCTGTCATTGAATTGCGAGTTGAAATGACGAGTCCAGGCAAACCATCGTCGCTGATCAATACATTAGATCCACGGCCTAAATAATAAATAGGAATCCCTTTACTATAGGCCCAAGCTATCAAATCAGGCGCTTCTTCAGAAGTTGGTTCAGCAAACCAACGGGCAGCTCCTCCTACTTTCCAAGTTGTGTAAGGTGCCAACAAAACGTTCTCCAAAAGGGTTGAGGGCAGCCTTATACTTTGAACTGGCTTGAGACTACTACTTTTAGAATTCATAGATAAAACCATTGATTAATTTTTGAATAACTTACTTAATGCCTTGCACCATCAAACTAAAACTTGGACTTGAATTTATTAGCTCTTGGTACTTTCCCCTTGCAGCTACTTTCCCTCCATCTAATTCAAAAATCGCATCACACTGTTTTACCGTACTCAGCCTATGGGCAATTAAAATGATAGTGAATTGATGGCTCAAACCATTAATTGCCGACATTACTTCCTTTTCAGTAGCATTGTCTAAGGCACTAGTTGCCTCATCAAAGACGATTACTGTTGCCTGCTGATATAGCGCTCGGGCGATGCCAATACGCTGCCGCTGTCCACCGCTGAGACGCACGCCCCGTTCTCCGACATAGGTTTCATAGCCTGCTGGAAGCTGCTGAATATAGTCATCAATTTGAGCTAGCTTGGCAGCCTTGACAACTTGATCAAGATTGATTTCGCTTCTAGGGACACCAAAAGCAATGTTTCCCAAGATGGTAGAGTCTGTCAAAAAAATATGCTGAGGGACATGAGCGATACCCTGTTGCCATTGGCGTAAACATGATCCCTCTAAAGGTGTGCCATCAGCCCAAAGAGTCCCTTTTTGAGGTTGCAATAAACCCAGTATCAGATCTGCTGTCGTACTTTTACCGCTGCCCGTACTACCTACGAACCCAACGGTAGTCTTTGCCGTAATACTCAAGCTCAAATCTCTCAGCACCCAGTCGCTGCCTTCGCTGTAGCGAAACCAAATATGCTCTAGCCTTAGCTCCTTTTCTAATCGCAAGGGTTCTTGAGATGTTGGCATTGACGCAAGCGGATTTTCAGGTTGCTGTAAAGCTACCAAAGCACGTTGTAGAGAGGCCCTTGCACCTTGCATTTTCGCAATGCCTGCAAACATCTCTTGCAAAATTGGCAGTAGTTTTTTGGCACCTAAAGTTAAACTGCCTAATACCGGTATGGCTTGACTAAAATCTCCATCGCGTCCCAGAGATAAGGCCAAAAGAACAATTGCCGACATTGCTACAGTTTCTACAATATATTTTGGCGTCTGTGAAATGACGCTATTTTTGGAAGAGGCACGCTTTAGATCTAGCTCTGCTTCTCGATAACTGCGCTGAAAAAAACTTTGGGTGTCAGCAATTAAAACATCTCGGATTCCGCCTAAACCTTCTTGAACAGCCTTTATTCTGCGTTCGCTCGCTTTAGCTACAATTTTGCTGTTTCTATCTAAAAGTTTTCGGCGCAACCGATAGGTAATAATATAAACACCGCCTAGTGAAGATGCTGCTGTTATGGCAATTCGGCTATCAATTAGGAGCAGGGTTCCAATCAGAGCGATTACAACAAAGGTGTTGGTAACAAAGGTCAGCAGCGGAGTCAATACGGCGGATGTTAGGCGAAGTGTGTCGCCCGTGATCATCTGCATCAAGTCACTGCTATTGCGCTCTATGTGAAATTGATACGGCTGCTGCAAAGTCTTTTCATAAATCCGGCAACTCAGATCGCCTCCAATAGCTGCTGACAGCCGAACCTGAGCATTTATGGTCAATAGCCGTAGTCCGTTTGCTGTGATCGCACTTGCGATAAACGCAAACGCCAGCCAAGTAACTAACTGCATTGGAGATTCTATCTTGAGGAAGATGAACAGCGATTGCCATTGAGGATTTTCCAATATTCTTTCAGGATTACTGAGGGCACCTAAAAATGGAAGAATGGCACCTAGGCTAACCATCTCACTAAAAGATGACACTATCATCAGCACTAGTAGCAGCCATAGCTGCTTCTTCCGGCGATGGCTAATGTAGCTTAGAAGCGTCTGAATATCATGAAATAAAGATCGATCTTTGTCTTTTTCTCTCTTTCTCATATTAATATTTCAGCCAGGAACCAGAACTCTTTTTTAGTCAGCACTTTTCCGACAAACATTGGGAGCATACTGAGATTAGAACGCGAACGCTTTAAAATTACTACTAGCCGTCTCAATCAAAGACTCGATGAAACCCCAAGTATTTTTTTCTCAGCGAAACATCTGGTGAAACCCCCATTCGAACTTTAAGTACCTGCTTGAAAGCCAACCATAAAAATGGTGGAATCGTTCTCGCATAACGCTTCCACAATCGCCTTGGCTCTTGAATTAACCGATAGCACCATTCCAACCCAAATCTTCTCACCCATGCTGGAGCCCAGCGGCTAGTACCTGCGTATACTGAAAAAGCACCTCCCAAACCTACCATCACACTCTGAACTTTTTCTTTATGCAAATACATCCAACTTTCTTGCTTCGGGCAACCCAAAGATACGAACACTAGACCTGCCCGACTTTCATTAATCTGGCGAGCGAGCGACTCATCCTCTGCTGGAGTGAGGGGGCGAAATGGCGGAGATGATATTCCTGCTACCTGCAGTTCCGGAAACTCTCGCGATAGACGCGATCGCATTTTCTCCAGAATTTCAGGCGTAGACCCCAACAGAAAAATACTTACCCTTGCTGCTTGCGCTTGCTTACACAAGGCCATCGTTAGCTCAAATCCTGCCACTCGATCCTGTGGCTGCCCCTTCATTAGACTTGTCAGCCAAACCAACGGCATACCATCGGGTGTCAGTAAGTCAGCATTCAAGAGTACCTGAGCAAACTCGCGGTTCCAATGCCCCTCCATTAGCATATGTACGTTTGAGACGCACACCATCTTACTCAAGCCTTCCCTGGCCCATCTCACAATTAATTCGACCTGCTCATTAAAAGACAGTGCCGAAATAGGAAAGCCTGTCACATTTTGGGTCGGCAGATGATTTTTTAGCGATAGAGATTTAATCGGTGGAGACTTCTTTCCATTTAGGTAAATCATAAGCAATGAAAAATATGCACATTCTGTACAGATACGATTTATCTTAGTAGATGTTTAGATCTGGTAGATGCCCAAGTGCAGGCAAGACTAGATGCCCAAGTGCAGGCAAGACTCGCAGACTATTTTTGAAGATGGCATGGGTAGCGATGCAGCCAAATATGCCATCGGCACAACTAGCTAGTGCTCAACCAAGCTAAGTTTCTCGTAAACAGACAAGTGCAACTGTTGCAAAAAATATAGTGAAAAACCTTCAGGAAATAAGCTCAAAAGAACCATCGGCTCAGCAACATTCGGTGGGGTGATAGTAGTTGTTAGAGAGACCTGTGAGGCGTCACAAGGCTCTTTGACATTTTGTTATCTGACAGTGGTAGATAGCATCTCAAAATCTTGATACCCCGGAGAGACCGTTATTCATGGCATACCGTTATTTATGGCATGAGTTAAGTAAAGTGAAAAGCAGGAGCCAAACACTCAGCGCAACTGTTTATTACTCGCTAGGGCTTTCTCAGTAATAGTTGGTTCAAAGCTTGATGTACCCGACTACTTGATGTACCCGAACACTTGATGTACCCGACTATGTTAGCTATTCAAGTTAATACTCTGATTTGGCACCCGAGCATGTGCGTAGCTGTAAGTTTTTAGTTACGCTGCTTAACATCGCACAGTAGTCACTGTTCTTGCAAGTGCCAAATACGCAGTTTTATGCCGCTTCATAAAAACTTTACAATTGTCTTGGGTTTGGGCGTAAGCCAGCCTTCCTAGTATAGGCATATCAATAGTCTTTCATATAGTTTTCATATAACCTTCATGAAAACTATATGAAAGTTGCATGAAAGACTATTGTTTTTGTATAGGTAATGGCTTGCTGCAGCCGCGCTGTGTGAGATGCAAGCGAGGAATCAGAATCATTAGTAGGGATGTAGCGCCGAAGACTTTAAGAGTTGGAGGGTCTAACCATGCTGGGCATCTTTGAAGGTGTGTGCAATTATGGCTGGTAGCCGGATTGCGTAATTCCAGATACAGCTTCTTGATGATTTGCAAAGCTATTATCCGGAGAATTACAGAATCTTGTGAAGGTCGTAGTAAGTTGCGTCTAGTTGATGGCGCTGCTACTTTTCATCCTTATTGAAGTACAGCTCGAAGTACAGCCTTGTTGAAGCTTATGTCTTTCCAACTTTTTCCTGCTAGCTTTTTACAACGACTTCAGTTGGTGATTGTTGGTGGCTTATTTTTTGGAATGAGTATCCCGGTCTCAGGGGCTGCGGCCCAAGACGCTATCTCCACTGAGACTGTGCCTGCTGAGACTGTGCCTACTGAGACTGTTTCAACTGAGGCTTTGCCGACACTGTCTAGTCAGCAGGGTAATCAGGGTGATCAAGTCTCTCCTAATCAGTTCCGCCTTAATCCGGCATCACCCAATCGGCCCCAACAGCCCTCACTATCACCGCCTTCACAGGTGGCTGAGAGTGCTTACACTCTAGGCGCTGGTGATATTGTTCAGATGGATATCTTTCAAGTGCCCCAATACAGTGGCGAGAGTCAGGTGTTGGTAGATGGCACTTTAAATTTGCCGCTTGTAGGAAAGGTCAATGTGAATGGCCTTAGCTTAGAGGCCGCTTCTGAAGTTATTTCTAGACGGTATGGTCAGTACCTGAGAAGGCCGCTAATTACGCTCAGCCTTTTAACCCGTAGGCCGCTTCAAATTGGTATTGCTGGTGAAGTCAGCCGCCCCGGCTCATATACCATCGATCCTAACAGCGTTCAGGCTTCTCGTTTAAGTCAACTGATTGAAACGGCTGGTGGTATTACCCAATCTGCCGATCTCTTTCAGGTACAGGTGCGCAGGGCAAATGTAAATGGTGCTCAGCAGGTTGTGACGGTTAATCTTTGGGATTTGATCCAGAACGGCGATCTCAGTCAAGATGTGACGCTCAGAGATGGGGATACTATTTTTATCCCAACATCGCTAGTGCCGTTAGAAAATTCTGCCTTGTTAGCAGATGCTAGCTTTGCAAGTGATGTGAGCCAACCGATCAATGTCGCTATTATTGGCGAGGTGTTTCGACCAGGCCCTTATACTTTGCAAGGTGGTACGCTTCGCACAGGTAACACGGATACTGCGACTACCAGTAACAGTTCAAATGCGCCGACGACGGTGACAAGGGCCATTCAAGTTGCAGGGGGGATTAAATCTCGAGCCGATATTAGGCAGGTGCAGGTCGTGCGGCCGACTCGGGCAGGCACACCTCAAATCTTGGAGGTTGATCTTTGGCAGTTATTAGAAGGTGGTGATCTTCAGCAAGATGCGATTTTGCAGGAGGGGGATACTGTTTTTGTGCCGACAGCGACAGCCCTGACCCCTGCAGAGGTAAGTCAATTGGCCTCAGCGAGCTTCTCGCCTAGTACTATTCAGGTCAATGTTGTGGGCGAAGTTGATAAACCTGGCGTGGTAGAGTTGCCGCCGAACACGCCGCTGAGTCAGGCCATTCTGGCTGCTGGAGGATTTAATAACCGGGCGCGTCAAGGCTCTGCTGAACTTGTTAGGTTGAATGAAGATGGCACGGTTAATCGCAGTACAATACCGGTAGACTTTGCTCAGGGCATCAATGAGGAAAATAATCCGCTGCTGAGCAATAACGATGTTGTCATTGTTAATCGCAGCGGCTTAGCGAATGTCGCCGATACGCTCGGCACTATTGTGAGTCCTTTGGGTGGCTTCTTTTCTCTCTTCCGGTTCCTTAACATCTTTAATTAGTTTTCTTTAATTAGTTTTCTCAACTCTCGTTTTCCATACTCTAATTGATACAGCCGTTGCCCCTAGGGATGATCATGAAAACTGACGACATCTTACAGTTGCCACAATTTAATCAACCTATTGGCGCTGCTGAAGGCACCGAAGAAACGTTGGATCTGGGGCGATTGCTCCGTAGCTTGGTGCGCAACTGGTGGGTGATTGGTGGCGTTGTTGTGGTCACTACTACAGCGGCAGGGTTGAAGGTTTTAACCGATACGGCAGAATATGCGGGTAGATTTGAAGTGCTGGTGCAGCCAGATAGCGCTGAAACGGAAGTAATCTCTAATATTCCAGAAACGCTGAGTAATGATGAGCTGCCGCCAAAAATTACCGTTGATGGGGATTTGCTAAAAATTCTGAAGAGTCCTCAGGTGCTTGCGCCAGTGGTTGAAGCAGCTAAGGTGCGCTATCCCAAGTTTTGTGGTGGGCCTGAGGTGCTTGCTGAGGCAGTGGCTGAGGATGCTGCTGCTGTTAACAATATTTGCTATGAGGGTATTGCTAGTCAGCTTTCTGTTAGTGCTGTTGATGATCCATTAGATGAAAATTCGACGATTGTGCAGGTTGCGTTTCGAGATGGTGATTCGGAGGCGGTTCAGTTTGTGTTGAATGAGCTTTCTCAGGCTTATTTGGACTACAGCTTGGAGGTTAAGCAGGCGGATATTCGTCGAGGGATCGATTTTGTCGATCAAAAGCTGCCTGATTTGCGCTCGAAGGTCGATACGTTGCAGGCTCAACTGCAAAATTTGCGATCGCAAAACAATATCATTGACCCCGCAGCCCGAGCTAGCCAACTCGCTGAGCAAATTGGCACCTTCTCCCAAGCGCAGCAAGAAGTAGAAGTGGAGCTGAGTGAGGCAAGAGCGGTTGCCAGTGATTTGCAGCAGCAGTTGAGCGGGCGATCGCAGGAGCAAGTGGCTTCTTCTGCACTAGCTGACAACCCCCGCTATCAAACCCTTCTCAATAGTTTGCTAGAGCTAGATTCTCAAATTGCTCAAGCCTCTACGCTGTATCTCGATGCCTCACCTGATATGCAGGTGCTCAAAGAGCAACGGCAAAATTTATTAATTTTGCTTGCCAGTGAAGGCGAACAGTCTCAGCGAGAAATGATCAATCAAATTAATCAGCTAGAGACGCGATCGCAATCACTACAACAAACCCTGCAGGGATTAAATGCTGATGTCGGTCAGCTTACTGGCGTAGCGCGTCAATACGACGATATTCAGCGAGAGCTGGAAGTGGCCTCAGAAAACCTCAATCAGTTTATCGCCAAGCGAGAAGCCCTTGCGATTGACTCAGCTCAAAGAGAAATTCCTTGGGAGTTGGTGACCCCACCGACCTCGCCCAAAGAAGTCTCTACAAACCTGCTGAGATACTTACTCTTAGGCGGCACCTTAGGACTACTGCTAGGCATCGGTATAGCATTGCTGATTGATGAATCGTCAGGCGTGATTTACTCTGAAGATGAGTTGAGACGCACTACTCGACTGCCCGTGCTGGCCACCATTCCAGACTATGCGATCGCCAATGGGTTGCCTCTAAACAAAAATGGGGCCACCGCTAGGGGCAGCCGTGCTAGACAGTATGCCAGCGTTGGCGTTGGGCGACAGGCCGAAATTGGACAGGCCGGAATTGGACAGACTAATGGTAAACAGATTGGCTTTAGAGAAGATCATGCGGCAGCAGGCAACGGCTCTGGGTATGGCCGTTCTGCAGAGGATGGTCGCTTTGGGTATGGTAACGATGAACCTACCCCAATAAATGGCAGAGCGGTTTCGATCCCTGCCTATGCCCAAGATCCTTTTTCAGAAGCTTTCCGCTCGCTGTATACCAATCTTCGCTTACTCAATACGCCAGAACCCATTCGTTCAATTGCCATTAGTTCTGTGATGGCAGACGAAGGAAAATCAACCGTGGCGCTCCATTTGGCAGAAGCGGCAGCGGCGATGGGCCAACGGGTGCTGCTAGTCGATGGTGATTTGCGCAATCCCCAAATTCACAACTACTTAGAGCTGTCAAATGAGAAGGGGCTCACCAATTTGTTTTCAGGAGAATCCAATCCAGCCATTATCCAACGGTTTGCGCCGGAGCCGAATATGTATGTGATTGCGGCTGGCTCTGCCTTTTTTGATCCCACCCGGTTGTTTTCATCGCGGAGCATGAAGCGCTTTAACAAAAAGGTAGAAGCAAGATTTGATCTGGTCATTTACGATACACCACCGCTGTTGGGCCAGTCAGATGCCTACTTGATTGCTGATAATACCGATGGCCTCCTGCTCGTCACTAGGCCCGGTAAGCTTAAGCAGCCCCTGCTGGATCGGGCGATGGAGCAGCTACGAATTGCCGACATTAATGTGCTGGGCATTGTCGCTAGAGAAGTGTAGCGCAAACGTTTTTAATCGGCCCGATAGAATTTAATCGGCCCGATAGAAAATTGTGGACTCACTAATCGGCTGTAGTTTGGTGCCAGGGTAGTAAAACTCTAAGATCTGTTCGCTGCTGTATCCTTTTTCGCCCAAATGGTAAGCGCCCGTTTGGCTCATGCCCACCCCATGGCCAAAGCCGCCGCCAATGAACCGGTATCCGGTCAGAACCCTCTGAGGTGCTGCTTTTGAGCCATCAGTAGGATTGTTGGATGAGTTGTTGGATGAGTTGTTGGCTAAACTATTAGCCGAACTGTTGGCTGGGTTATTGGCCGAATTGTTGGCCGAATTGTTAGCCAAACTGTTAGATAGATTGTTAGATGGATTTGTTGTTTGCAGATCCTTCTAAATTATTATTTGTTGGATTTTGTGAGTTGTTGTTTGTTGTGTTGGCGGTCGTTGGCTGATGGGCTGTAGCATCAGGGGCCAAAGCACGGGCTGCTGAGTTCGTATTGTTTTGCTCTGTCGCAGGATTAGGGGTGGAATGGGTGGCTTGAGGCAGTTCTTCTAAAATGGGCTCTAAATAAAACAGTAAGCTGCGGGGCGGAATTGAGGGACTTTTGACAGCTTCAATCTTTGATGAGTTCAAAAGCGCCGATGTCTGTCTCTACTTTGAGTTTTTGAACGCGGCCTGATTCGGCTCGTTCGGTAATGGTAAGGCCGGTGATTTGGTTGAAGCCTGCTAAGGGATGTTGCCGATTGGTGAGGTAAATTTTCATGGTTTCGCCAATTTCTTTGAGAGAAGCTTGGCGATTCCAACGAAAGGCGGGCCAACCGTCTTCATTGAAGCCACTACTGAGGGCGATGAAGGCCCGGAAGTTGGCTTCATCGGAAAGGGGTTTTTGGGCTAAGTCCCAACGGGTTTGCAGTGAATCGATCACAGGGCGCAGGTAGGGGCGATCTTCGCCGTTCCACACGTCGGTGAAGCGGGCGGTGATGCCGCCGGTGGTAGAAGAGTAAAGGGCGTCTACCAGTTCATTGTTGTAGGTGAGCACTTGGCCAGCGGTGGCGCGATCGCACTATCGGCAACAGCATCGGTATCGGCTAGGCCGAAGTAAACCTGGCACTGGGTATCGGCGCAAATTTCATAATCATCAATGGCAAAGCGTCTGAGGTTTCTCAAGGCATAGGTGCGCGCTAAAATCGCCTGGGCCTCAATTGCCTTGCGGGGTGCACTGGGGCCAATTTCATGGGGCACTACCCCGCGCAAATAATCATCAATCGGCACCGTATTGACCAAGGTGTAAGTGCCATAGGCATTGGGCTGAATGTGCATGGATCCAGCATACAAATCCTGATAGCGATTCGTATTGCCCTGACCCATCTGAATGCGGCGGTTGGCGCTGGTGATGGTGAACTGGTCGCGGGTGTACTTGTAGTTATTGGCCGTGAAGGTCACTTTGGGCACGGCTTTTACCACTCGGCTATCGATATAAGTGCCGGTGTAGCCTGCGTCAAGGAGGTTTTTGAGCAGCAGACGGCGAAGCAGCGGCGTACTGTAGTCGGCCCGTTTGGCCCAGACCTGCCAAGCGTCGGGCTGGGCAATTTCGGCGGCTATGCCTGCGGCCTGCCAGCGGTTGGCGCTGTCTTCAGCACTTTCAAAGCTGCGGTGGGTGCTAAGGACGACCCATTCTTGCAGGGTGGGCTGCTCTAAGGGCTGCATGGTAATTTCCATGGTCAGCCGCTCGGTGGTGACGGTTTGGGCTTGGCCGCCGGTTGTAAAATTAAGGGTGAGCCGATCGCCGGTTAGGGGGCAAGGATAATTTTGTCGTCTTTGTTGCTGCCAAATCGTTGGACGATGCCGACTTCGATTTCTGGATTGGGGGTGGCCGATTGGGCTTGGCTAGGGCGGGGGGCGATCGCCCCTTCAACAATTGCGATCGCACCAATACCGACGACAGCGCTATGGGCTACGAGCCCCAAACTCAGCAGCACTGATGAGCAGCCCTGGGCAAGCTGGCGGTAGGGTTGAGGCGAGCCCAAGGTAGATTTTAGGGCGTGGTGCAAACGATTCATAGCGGGTCCTTGAGCGATAGCGTTGCTCACTTGGCTTAGCGTACAAATATTTCGGTTATTTCGGTGAAACCTTTACAGCAAAACAGGCCAAGTGAGTTGCGCTACCCGTTGGCGTAGCCTCGCTGTCGGCGTTATGCCTCTGGGTAGCGCTATATTCACTATCGTAATGGCTTCTCTATGAGTATTTTTCAGTATTTTTTAAATCTGGAGTCAATTTGTTGAGGCGCAGCTCTGTTTTTACAATAAAAAGCGTAGAGATTCAATCCTCACTATGGTTCAAATTAACTCCTATGGTTCAAATTAACTCCTATGGTTCAAATTAAAGAGATTCCGCTGCAGCAGATCCGGCGTCCGCTATACCGCCAAAATGATCCACAAAAAGTAAAAGCCCTGATGGTTTCGATTGAGGCAATTGGCCTGCAAGAGCCGATTGATGTGCTAGAGGTAGACGGTGAATACTATGGATTTTCGGGCTGCCATCGCTACGAGGCTTGCAGTCGCCTAGGGCATACTTCAATTCGCGCTCGGGTACGTCGTGCGCCCAGATCTGTGCTCAAAATGCACTTAGCTTAAGGCCGGGATCAATGGAGCACAGCCCTCTCGACTGTCTCAAAAGGCTCATGCAAAATGCTGGCATTCCCAGCTATCGGGCCTTGGCTACTCAAGCGCAGGTTTCTCGCTGGCAAATACAGCAGCTTCGCACGGGCAATATCAGGCAGATGCGGGTAGAGATACTCGCCCAGCTCGCAGCGGCACTACAGATTTCGCTGGCCACGCTTTTGATTGAGTTTTCACTGATAGCAGAAGATTTAGAAAAAGATGCGTCTCAGCTTGTGGCCCTTCAACAAGCCTATCAGCATCTGCAAGCTGACCTGACAGCGCAGGTAGAAGCTGCGCGATCGCAGCTTCAAACCGAAGCCCTGCAAACTTTAGAATCGTGGCTTGTACAATGGCCTACTATTGCCAAACGCGCCCAAACGCGAGCGGACTTACCGGCAGCCAAAATTTTACCCTTTGTGCGCCCTGTTGAGCAGCTTATGGCTGAGTGGGGCGTAGAGGCTATTGCCCCGGTCGATGCCCATGTCGCCTACGATCCTCAGCGCCACCAGCTTGTCGCAGGTATCGCCCAGGCTGGAGAAATGGTGCAAGTCACCCACAGCGGCGCTCAGCATCAGGGCAGGCTGCTACACCGGGCCAAGGTAAAGCCCATCTAAAGTATGTTTGAGTACGTTTGCGCTGTTTTATTTAAGCTGTTTTACGCTGTTTTATTTAAGCTGTTTTACGCTGTCTTATTTAAGCTGTTTTATTTACTCTGCGTCACAGACTACCGGCCCACGGATGGCTCGACTGACCGATAAAACACACTGACTCAATATTTTGAACACAACTTTGGGTAAAGAGCGCAATGACAAATAAAGGGTTTGCCAAAACACACGCCAGGAAAACTTACAGCTTATCGCCGCTTGCAACTGTATCCACGCCGCCTGCCAATCTCCTCTTTTGAGCATGGCAACAGCCGCATGAATGGCATCTATAGCCCAGTTCTCCCTAGATTGAAAGACAATTTGCTGGGCTTGTGCCGGGGGCAAATAGGCTTTGAAAATATTAATTGCTCGTTGCACATCTTTCATATTTTCGCCGCTGCGGATTTTATCAGCGCTGCTAGAGTTTGAATGCACCCGGTACATGGCCAAAGGTTCGACTTCATATCCAACGGCATAATGGGCGGCAATGCGGACCCACATTTCCCAATCTTCTGTCCAAGACAACCGGCGATCAAACGCGCCTAGCTGCTCATAAACCTCACGTTTGACCACCATAGAAGGCGTTTGAATCCGCTGTATCACCGCAATTTTTTGGAGATGGTCAATGAAAAGACCGCTCTTGGTTTGTTCTAAAGAAGAGGTGCGTTGATAAGCGCTATGCTCGTCAATAAACTGGTGTCTGCAAAAGGCTGCGCCAATGTCTGGATGTGTTTGAAAGAGCGCTTGCAGCTTTTGGTAAAAGCCTGCTTTGACACAATCATCGCCGTGCAATATGTGCACTAAATGGCCGCGCGATCGCTTTAAACACGTGCAAAATTTTGCACATGGCCGACACTGTGAGGCTGTTGATAAAAGCTCACGCGATCGCCGCCCACCGCCCTGACCACCGCTTCAAGATCACCTTGAGTGGAACAGTCGTCAACCACCTCAATTTGCATCAGCTCGGGCTCAAGCTTTTGCGAAAGCACGCTAGATAGCGTCTCGCGCAAATACTCAGCACAGTTATAGGTCGGAATCATCACCGACCATAACGGACGTGGCACCCCTTGAGGCACAGGAAAAATTGATGCACAATAAGAACTTTGCTCGTTCATTTATAATCTCACCGCTGATTCTGATTTAAACAAAAACTAGCTGTTGTGCAGCATGGCGATAGGGACACAGCCCACAGACCGTCACTGCACGTCCGTAACTATGTCCTTTTCAGTGTAATCACTGTTAGCTCAGGCGGACAAAAAAAACGACCCGGCAAATAGGTCCCCAACCCTCGATTGACATAGAGCAGGTTATTGCCCACACGATGCAGTCCTTGGCCCCACTCCCAGTGGCGCACGACATGAAAACATCTGTCACTTAAAAAAGGAATGCTATTGCGAATTAGCCTGGGCACCCGCTGCCGAATCCGTTTCCACACCAGTGGGCCAGAGCCAATACCTGGAATATACACCTGACCGCCATGGGTATGGCCCGAGAGCTGCAAATCTACCCGCCAATGGGCCAAAGGCTCAGCCGTATCTGGGTTGTGAGAGAGAACCAAACGGGGAGTTTGCGGGCTCAGCCGATCGAGTATGTGCGGATCAAACTCTTTTGACCAATAATCGGCAAAGCCCACCACGGGAAAATCTTCCCCCAAAGGGAAAGCAATATCATTCCACAGCACTTGAATATCGGCCTGTTGTAAAGCTCGGGTGACCGTGGTGCGAGCACCGGGCGCTTGAATGTCATGATTACCTAATACTGCAACCATGCCATAGCGACTAGGCAAATGCTTAATGCGCCGAGCTAGCTCATAAATGGGCCGAGGATTGTCGGTGACAAAGTCTCCAGTCAGCGCAATTAAATCTGGATTAAGGGTGTGAATATGGTCAATGGCGTTAGCGAGCATGGCACCCGACAGCCGCAGGCCATCGAAGTGAAAGTCAGAAAGCTGCGCAATGACAGTACCGACCAATCGCTCGGGCAAATTTGGGATGGGAATCGTATGCTTTTCAACTGATAGTGGGCCTGATAGGAGCCGATGCATAGGATTGTCCTAAAAATTAAGGGTAGAGCCACATCACATTTTAGCCATACCACTTAAATCGAGGTGCTTATGGTTGTGCAGAACACATCTGACAGTTTCAGCGCCTGAGGTTAGGGTGCTTCTAGCCTAGAGGCAACCATCATGGTGCCAATGCCTGCATCTGAGAAAATTTCGAGCAGCAGCGAGTGGGGCATTCGCCCATCTAAAACATGGGCTGCCTGCACGCCTTGGGCCAAAGAGCGAATGCAGCAGGTCACCTTAGGAATCATGCCACCGGCGACCACACCGCTGGCGATCAGTTCTCGGGCTTGGTGAATATCGAGTTTTCAATCAGTGAGCTGGGATCATTAAAATCTCGCATGATGCCGGGGGTGTCGGTGAGTAAAATCAGTTTTTCGGCGTTGAGGGCGGCGGCGAGTTCGCCAGCGACGGTGTCAGCGTTGATGTTGTAGGCTTGGCCAGTGTGATCGGCGGCCACGCTAGAAATGACTGGAATATAGTTTGCTTCTACTAGGGAACTGACCAAGTCTGGGCGGACGTTGCTGACATCGCCGACAAAGCCAATCCCTGCTTCAGCAGAGCTAGGTCGGGCGGTAACGAGGCTGCCATCTTTGCCGCACAGGCCCACGGCTGCTCCCCCGGCCTGATTGATCAGGGCGACGAGTTCTTTATTGACTCGGCCTACTAGCACCATTTCTACGACGTCCATGGTTTTGGCATCGGTGACCCTGAGGCCGTCTTTAAATTGGGGTTCGATGTTGAGTTTGGTGAGCCAAGTATTGATTTCAGGGCCGCCGCCATGTACGACGACTGGGCGAATGCCAACGCTGGCCATAAAGACGATATCGCGGATGACTTTTGCTTTGAGGCTATCGTCTTTCATGCGGCGCGCCATATTGACGACGACGGTGCGGTCTCGGAATTGTTGG
>JAAUPS010000108.1 GCA_012033015.1 Phormidesmis sp. RL_2_1 | reverse complement strand
TCATGTTGGACTAACCGCTTATCGCTGGGCTCCTTGCTGGCAGTGTTGTCAGCAACAAATCCAAGCATTGCTGAGCCTAGACCGCAACAAAAATTGAGTATCATTGCGGGGCCTCAGGGCGATAGAGGCCGTCCTTGCTACGCTCTAGCCATTGTGTCGCCCCGTCAGATGAAATCCTTGTCATCGCACACAAATATTAATGGTGCAGAATCGCCAACTTTCTACGCTTGCAGGTTATTGCAAGGCAGATTTTATTGATTGTATTCAAGAGGATTCCATATGACGGCATAGCTAATGACCGATACCAAGTGCACCTTTAGTGAGCTGTAACTGCTCTGCCCTGCGAGGCGTTCGCTGACGTACTGGCTGCGGATGAGG
Organism: Phormidesmis sp. RL_2_1; assembly: GCA_012033015.1. Classification (GTDB taxonomy): domain Bacteria; phylum Cyanobacteriota; class Cyanobacteriia; order Phormidesmidales; family Phormidesmidaceae; genus Phormidesmis. Next base: position 15,769 of record JAAUPS010000108.1, on the reverse strand, counting down.
CTCCCCGACTAGCATCAAAGAACAGCCGGTGAGTCGTTGAACAAGCGGCGTGGTTCGATTGCCTATGGTGAGTCCATTGCCATTTCTGCGGCGCTGGGAACGTAGCACAACCAAATCGCACTGTTTTGCTTTTTTAGAGATAGTTTCTACTACATTGTCTTTGGCTAACAGCTCTATCTGCATTGAACAATCAGCAGGGGGCAAGCGATCTAGCAGCACTTCCATCTGCTTGGTCAGCCGCATTCGTCGAATCTCAGAGGTGCGCGGACTACACACATGAAGCAAGGTAATCTGCGCCTGGTTGGCAACGGCAAGCACCTGCGCAAACCGAAGGACTCGCAACGTCATGACAGAGGGATTCTCAATGGGAATGAGGATGGTTTTGATAGTACTAACCGGCTCTAGCATTCGAGCAACTACAACAGGGCAGTGAGCCATTTGCATCACTTCATCTTGAATGTTGCTAAATAACCGACGTGTAACCTGCGCTTTCTTAGCCATACCCATGATAATCAGGTTTGCATTCTGTTCTCTGCCGACGTAGGCAATCGTTTGGGCAACGTTGTTGCTAATTCTCAGCTCAGGTTCTGAGATAGACTCAAAGCTTTCGCTGATAGACTGAGCTTCTTCTAAAATCAGACGACTGCGCGTGAGCGCTCGCGTGAGCTGAGGAGAATCCATCTGCGGCTGAGCTAGAGCGATCGCTAGCGGAATCACGCGACCGTTAGCATATTGAGCAACCGCAGATCCTAACTCAATTAAGGCACGCTCATTCTCAGGATTGTATACCGGGATAAGCACAGAGAACGATTCGGGAATGTCACTCGGTGGCGGCAGCCAGTCTAGTTCGTCCGTTTCATCAAAGCCCTTTTGGAGTGCGAGACTCTTTGCCGCTTGGGTGGTCACCACAGGGCCGAGCATGGCCGTTACCAGCATTAGCAAAATGACGCTATTGAACACTTCTGTGCTGATAATTTCTGCTTGGTAGCCAACTAACGCAGCGGCTAACGTCGCTGCAACCTGAGGAACAGAAAGCGACCACATGGCTAGCATCTGAGTGCTGCTATAGCCATAGAGTTGCTTTGCGCTGAGCGCAGCTATTAGCTTAGTTAAGAGCAATGCGCCCACAACAGCAAGCGGCAAACCGACGGACGATAAAATATCACCGAACGCTTCAAGATCGAGCAGCAGACCCATATTGACAAAAAACATTGGAATGAACAGAACGCTGCCCATAAACTCTATTTTGTCTTTAACCGGACCCTCTCCTAAAATGCTGTTGATCGCAAGGCCCGCTAAAAATGCGCCGATAATGTCTTCTACACCAATCAGACGCGCAACGACAGCGGATAGAAAAACAGCGAGTAAAACGAACAAAACTCGGTTGCCTTCATCTCTGCCCACCATGCGAAAGAAAAGCTTACCGAGTCGCTTTAGCCCCACTAACACGCCCACCGCGTAGAGCCCTAGTGAACCAAGCAACGTCACTAGCTTAATAGCAGAGAAGTCTCCTTTGCTAATACCCAAACAGATAGCGAGAACAATTAATGAAGCGATGTCTGTGAAGATAGTTGCGCCGACTGTTACCGTCACGGCTTCATCATCTAGCACGCCAAAGCGCTGAACGATCGGGTAAGCCAGCAGCGTATGTGAAGAGAGTAACGAGCCAATCAGCACCGCTGCAAGCCAACCAAACCCAAAGTAAAGACCAACGGCGATACCGCCTATAAAAGGGAATGCAAACGTCATAAGACCATACCCCATCGACCGGTTGCGCGTCCGCTGGAACAAGATTAAGTCGATCTCAAGTCCGGCAACAAACATGAGGTATATCTTACCAATGTCTGAAAATAGCCGCATGGTGTCGTGTTTAGCATCTAGCCAGCCGAGGCCGCTGCTGCCAAAAACAACGCCTGCCGCAATCAGACCAATCAGACCCGGTAACTTAAATCGCTCGAAGATAGGCGGAATAGCAAGCACGATAGCCAGTAGTAGCACAAAGGTTGCTACTGGCGCACGTAGCGTCTCGGAAGCAGGCTCGACCAAAAACAGAAGCATATCTCACCTTTCCCGCTGCTAGCGGGTATGAAAATGACCAGAGCCCATTGGCTTCGGCCGTTAGTAATATTGAAAAGTTGGCTTTGAGCCTTAGTTTTGGGAAATGATTCTCAGAGGAACTTCGCCTGTGGCGAAAAATCATCTCCACATTCTCAAACCCTTTGCAATATATAACTATCCATCTTTAGAGCTATCTTGAGCGGCTACGCATCTTCCTAACGCTTTGCTCGCTGCATAAAGTTGAGCGCTTAGTCGAGCGCTTAAAAAGATCCCTCTACATTGGGCTAGGATTACTTCTGTCGAGCACCTCAAATGAGAACACATCATGCCTCGCTTAGTCTGGAAAGATGTCCAATCACAGGTCGATGCGGACGCCTATGGCAGGGAAAGCAGTTGACGGGCTAGGAAAAGTTTCAGTATTGTCTATCTCGTATACAGCGCAACCACATTGGTTGTGCGTTGCTGGTTTGGGCGAGACTTAAAGCCATGGCTACACAAACGGGTACAATAACGTACCAATTGAAGGAAGGATTACTGGATGAGCACCTCATTGAATAACTAAGAAAGCCGACGATTCAGTTCTTCGCTGAGTAAGTTCTAATAATGTTATCAATAATGTTGTTGAAAACAAAAAGCAGCCGAGATTATAATACTCTCGGCTGCTTTTTTATCTGTGTTCTGTGCGCTTACAAATCTGTCACTTATAAAGCAGCTTGTAGGGTAGCGGCTATCCTACAAAAGGATGTTAATTTACCGCTATCACGTTTTGGTTGAAATCACATAAGGTATCACAATCACTTTTCAACTTTAGGTACGATATCAGGGCGTGACTTGTCTTCCCATCCGGCAGGCCGCTTTGAGTTATACCAGGCGATAGAGCCGATAGTGGTTGCTGCAATGAAGCCAACAACAAGGACGGTAACTAACGAAAAGGTATAAGGCGCTGTCTCAACAACAGTTTCCAACAACAGATTCATAATGAAATCCTCTTGAGCTAAACTGACATAATCCTACGATATGAGCCACAGTTCGCCTATCTCTCTATCTGCTGAACTTTATTTATCTCTACAGACATACAAGTCACAGATATCCAACGCATATCAACGCATAGAGTCTATACATAAAGTCTACACATGGAGATAAAGTCCTAGGACAGATTAGAGCCGTCCTAACCTGTCCTGAATTTGTTCTATTGATATGGCCCATGATCTAGGTAACTCGACCGAGGCTATAATCTCTTAGCTATAGTCTCTTAACAGTCTTTTGATAGTCCCGCAACAGCCTCTGAGCACCTATCTCCACCTACCTTTATACGGTCGCAGGCGTCTTCAAGGTTGACTCACGCTGCCCACTCGGAGACAGTTGGCTTCCTTCAATAAAGGAGCGCAACATCCAAGCCATTTCCTCATGCTGCTCCATCAGCCCTGTTAAGAAATCAGCGGTACCCTCGTCGTGATAGTCCTCACTACATTGGTTGACGTGCTCACGCAAGTTGCGAATGACCTGCTCATGATCGCTGACCAAACGCTCTACCATTTCATCTGCGGTTGGTAAATCGCCTGGATGTTCACGCAATGTGGCATTTTCTAAAAATCCTTTAGCTGTACCAATTGGGTATCCGCCCAACTGACGGACGCGCTCGGCGATCGCATCAATATTCATGCCAATTGCTTCGTAATGCTGTTGCCAAAGCTCGTGTAGCGTTCTAAACTGTGGCCCGACAACGTCCCAATGGTATTTCTTTGTTTTAATGACCAGCAGATAAGAATCCGCCAGATCAGCATTAAGCAGATCAACAACTCCCTGCCTTTGTTCATTGCTAAGTCCAATGTTTACTGATTGCATATGATATTTTTCTTCAACGATGTACAGCTACAGTTAACCAAATGACCTGTTGGCACACATCTATCTAAGGAAAAGCTGTCGTCGAATGTAGAAATATCTTTTGGTAGATAGAGTAGATAGCGGTAGATAGCGATTGGTGATAGTTAAATCAGCTACCACTCGATAGTGGCAATCCTACTGAACTAGCAACAGAGTACGTAGCACTCAAAGAATATATGCCATCATCTCACGGTGGTGGGTGGCTGCTATGGCACCGATTATCGGCATGTTGAGGCTATTTGCGCAGCGCTTCAAAAAAATTAAACAACTTTACTTGAAGTAATTGGAATATCCCAAGTGTTCCAGCGACTACTATTTGATGTACAGGGTAGTACCGCCGAATCGATTTATCAATCAATTTAGCAATCGCATTACAATCGCAATTTTGGCAATCACCAATTTTTTGGCAATCAAGCTTAAGGCAATCAAGCTTAAGCAACCAATCAATTCTAAGCATCAGCATTGAGATGAATATTGAGATGAATTGAATTGAGCTGATCCAGATGATTTAGCTAAAAGAACAACAAAACACTCATTACAAAACACTCATTACTTTGAGGCGTCAAATCCCATGGTTACATATCAAAATTTTTTAGCGCGTGTTGCAGTTGGGCTATCTTCAGCAGCGATCGCGCCCATGGTCATCTTTCAGACTGCGCTGCCTGTAGAAGCCGCTAGCTTCAGCCAAATCTACGCTTTTGGCGATAGCTTAGTGGATACCGGCAATGCCTTTGCATTGACTGGCATTCCACCCGCAGAAATCCCTGGATTGCCTGGAATTCCTGCCTACTTTGACGGCAACTTTGCCAACGGGCCGATATGGACTGAGTATCTTGCTCGTGATCTAGGTATTCCCGAGACCAGCTTTGGTTATGGCGGTGCTTTTACAAGTGAGGTCGGTGCGCTCAGTGCCAACGACCAATTTATTGCCTTCGTCCCCGGCACATTAGCCCAAGTCAATAGCTTTTTGGCGCGATCGCCCATAGTTGATGAGAATGCGCTTTACGTCATTTGGGCTGGCGCTAACGACTATCTTGCTGGCCAGCAACAAAATCCGTTCATCCCTGTTAACAATATTGGCTCGGCTGTTTCCAGCCTCAGCACAGCAGGAGCTAAAAATTTCCTATTGCTGAATCTGCCTGATATTGGCAAGCTTCCCCTAATTGGGTTAAGAGGAGAGCCCCAGCCCGTAGTAGACGGGCTCAATGCCTTGTCAGCCGCCCATAATCAAGCCCTTGCTGCCAAGGTGATGGATCTCAATGCTCCAGGCAATATCAAAGTTGATCTGCTAGATGCCAACAGTCTTATCCGTTCTGCAATGGATGGTAACCAAGGGTTTAGCAATACCACTGACGCCTGCTTGTTAACACCAAGCTGCTTTTTCGATTTAAACGAGCGAGATTCCTATCTTTTTTGGGATGCCATTCATCCATCCACCCAAGCCCATCGCATCGTGGCCGACAACGCCCTAACACTGCTCCATCCTCAGTCGAAATCAGTGCCTGAGCCTGCTACAATCCTGGGTCTGATGATGATAGGCGGGCTTGCTCTCAGCCAGCTAAAGCAAAAGTTTGCATAGACCGGCACTGCATAGACCGGCACTGCATAGACCGGCACTGCATAAACCATGACGCCATAGACCAATATGCCTCATTGAACTGGCCTCATTGATCTGGCTGAACTTAGCTGGTCAATTTAAGTAGGCGTAAATGTCAGTCGTAAATGTCAGTCGTAAATGTCAGTGACATGAATGGCTCTGGCGGGATTTGAACCTGCGACCTTGGGCTTATGAGTCCCCTGCTCTAACCACTGAGCTACAGAGCCTGATGTGTTATGCGTGCTAATTGCCCGCTATCTGTGTGGATGGTAGCGGTGCGTAAGTGCTCCATTCCACAGGCGCTCGTCAATTGCGCAACTACAGCTAAACAAATGTAACACGGAATGAAATCTCTTCAGGAGAGAAAACATGATCTCATTTGTAAAAGGTGTAAAAGGTGTAAAAGGCCCATGTAAAAGACCTATAGCGTGTGCCGGATGCATATCGCCGACGGCGAGGCTACGCCAACGGGTACACGCGCGTCGCTTGGCCCGGTGTCACGTCATGGTGTCAGCCAGCATACCCTACCTCAGCCAAGCGACCAAAGCGACATGCTCGCAGAAAGCTCATTTGCAGTAGACGATTTGGGTAAACGTCGCGCCGCCGGAGAGCCCCTCACGAACATCACCTCAACAGCAAGCCAGGGCACAGCCCAAAACTGCACCCTGACTCAATGGCCTAGCTTGTTATTGCCAAAGCTCAAAGATTATGGCAAGTAAGCCACAGGATTAACTGCGCCACCACCCTTGTGCACCTCAAAGTGTAAGTGAGGGCCAGTGCTGTAGCCTGTACTGCCCATTTCAGCAATTTGCTGTCCTTGGCTCACCCTTTGTCCGGCGCTGACATTCAAGCGATTATTGTGAGCGTAACGAGTCAGGCTGCCATCAGCATGGCGCACCTCAACCAAGTTGCCAAAACCACCAGAGTTCCAACCCGCGCGTTCAACCACACCTGCTGCAGCCGCCACAATCGGCGTCCCTACAGGGCCTGCAACATCTACGCCACGGTGCATCCGGCCCCAGCGCCAGCCATAGCCAGAGGTCACCGTTCCTCGAGCAGGCCAAATATAACCATCAAAGTGATTGGGCACTTCAGGTAAGTACTCATCAGCATCTGGCAATAGCGGCATATCAGGCGAAACTAACTGACCTGTAGAAGAGCGCTGTGCCGGGGTGTAGGCATCAGGGCTCAGGGGAGCGGCTGCCAAAAGAGATGAATCTACATCGTTCGCCGTAGCAGCAGCGGGCTGGTTAGCGAGTGCCAAGCTTTGGGTTGTTCTGGTTCTACCAAAGGTGCCTTCAGAGGTGGCTGGCAGGGTGCTATCGACCTCAGCTTCGCTGCTGTCAACTTCAGCAACCTGATTGGCAGGGCTATTCACTTCCTGAACATCTTCAAGCAAGCTAGCCACATAAGGATCAACACTTTGAGCTGCTGTCTCGCTTAAGCGGAAAAGGTCTTGCTCAGCAATCTGTTCTCCGCCCACACTGGCATTCTCCTCAGGAGCAGCGTTGCGTAACTTGGATAAAATCACCTCAGCGTCAGGACTATTCGCGGCTGTGCTGCGCAAATAGGCTAGCTGCTCAGCGGCTGATCGTAGCTCAGGGCGAGCAACAGTGCTCGCAGCAGGTAAGCTCACTTTCTTGGCCAAACGCTCATCTGTTTCTGCTGCTGCTGGCGTCGGTACTCTCAGCGTCGCACCTGCAAAAATAACGTTCGGATTGGCTAATCCATTAATCCGAATAAGCTCTCCGGGAGTTGTGCCTAAAGCAGAGGCAATACTATTGAGGGTATCTCCTGCCTGAACTCGATAATTGGTCGGGGCTGCTGGTACTGCGAGGGCAGCAACGACAGTTGAACTCTCGGCGGGTCTTTCGACGGCGAGGCCATCTGGATAGGATGCATCATCGGCAATGTCAATCTCTATCGAAGCTGCAGGTGCACTGGCTGCTTGAGCAGGCGTAGGCTCGATATTTGAAGAAATTGCAATATCTGAACTAGCTAGCGTTACCGCTTCATTTCTGGTGGCGGCTGCGCTAGTGGCGGCTGCGCTAGTGGCGGCTGCGCTAACACTTGGTGCAACGACTGCCTCGTCAAGATTGGCAACAACTGCAGGCTTTTCAGGCTGCTGCTGAGAAATAGACTGCTGCTGAGCGCGTGCATTTTCGGCTGGGGCATCGACAACGGTGACCATTTCATCAACCGGTTCGTCAATGACGCGAGCAATCAACTGGGCCGAACGATTGTTGATAGTGCTGTTGATATTGCCGCTGGATGCAAATTTTGCCCTTCTGCTGCTGCGGTAGGTACCTTCAGCACCTGGCCTACGCGAATAGAAGTTTCAGGGGGTAGGGAATTGACGCTTTTTAAATCACGCAGCCCGATGCGGTGCTTTTGGGCTATTTCCCATAGGCTTTCGCCTGAAGCAACGGTGTGGTAGCCACTAACCTTAAGGGAAGACTCCTCCGGCGCGGCAGGAGAAACACTAGAGCTAGGTGTAAAAGCTTCAGTGCTAGAAGCATCTGTTGGCGCGGAAACGGCAGCCATTGCTTCTGTGTGGCCAATCATGACACCGGATGCACCTACCGAAAGTGCAATGCCTAGCATGGCGGCAGACTTAAGACTGCCAGTTGACGCAGTGTTCTCATTTCTTTCTGGAACAGATGAATGACTTGAGTCAGTCATCGTTTCCTGTGAAATTGCCTTTTTCAAGGAATAACCTCCTAATGATCAGCATTTAACCGTTAGTACCAAATCGTCTCAACAGCGTAGTCGATTGGCCGTACAACGACTTTCTAATAACAGCAGGGCTGCTCCAAATAGCGCTAAGAGCCTGATAGCGGATGATAGGTCAAGCCCATCACTAGCTCGCTCAATTCAGTCGTAAAGCTAACTCGCTTGTCCGACTTAGGCAAGTTTACACGACTTAACGCTTATTTCAATCGTCACTTCCGTGACTTATTCTGAATGCCCAAAACTTGATATGGCTTAAACTTTGTACATGTTTCTGCGTAGACATGCACATTGTGGGGCAATTGACACAAAATATAAATCACCTGTAATCATGCGGCTTTTGAGGACTAGATGGGTAGCCAATCTATTTTTTGGCACAGTACTCATCGAGCAGAATTTGCCATCCTGTTGCAAAACACCACAACTTGGGTAATCGATTGTGGACGTTGGCTGAATGCCTTATGCCACGTGTCTTTTGCCCGCTTCTAAGAATTTTTACAGAAAATGATGTTTTCTTAAAGACGAGTAATCAATTGACCTTCGAAGCATAAGCAATATTTATTGAAAAGGGCTTTATTGCGCTCGGAAAATCATACGGACTTGAGCAGGTCGCGATCAAAATCGTCAGAGTTACGGATGGGACGGATGGGGTCTAGCTCGTAAGGGCTTGTCATGGGATGAAGAAGGCTGACTGCTATGGCTGACTAAACGCCTGAATTGAATTGTGATTTCTAATAGGTTCTATCGTGAAGTCTGATGAGTGATGCGATCGCTTAGGACGATAGGTTGATTTGTCTTAAGGCTTCAAATAAGCCGACGGCAGCGCTGACTGAGAGGTTGAGGCTGCGAACGTAGGTGGTGTTCATGGGAATGGTGACGAGCTGATGGCATTGGGCGATCGCATCTGCAGAAAGACCCTGACTTTCTTTGCCAAAGATGAGCCAATCGTTGGGGCGATAGGTGAGGTCGGTATAGCGGTCTGTACCGCGAGCGCTGAAGCCAATGAGCCTGCCGCCTTCGCTTTGGGCATGGTGCCAAAAATCGACGATGGACTCATGCAGGTGTAAATCGACATAAGGCCAATAGTCTAAACCCGCCCGTTTGAGATATTTATCGCTGAGTTCAAAGCCTATCGGCATCACCAGGTGGAGCGGGGTGTCAGTGGCAGCGCAGGTCCGGGCGATGTTGCCTGTATTGGGTGGAATCTCAGGATTGACGAGGACGATTTTGGGCATAGGAGCAGTGTAAAAAGTAGAAAGCGCAGAGCGCAGGTGGCGACGTACCTGCTGCCGGGGCTAGGCCGCAACAGGCTGGCAAATATCTTGGGCGAGCAAACTTTCTTGCTGCTGCATCTGGGCGATCGCACCTTGCATAACAGCCGGTAGGCTATTGTTTTCCGCTTGGATCAACCATCGCTGCGCCTGATTGCCGTCACGTAAGATTTGTTTGATCGGTGTGAGAAAACAGCCAATCCCTGCTTGCTGAGCAAAAGGCTGAACCTCCTGGTAAATCTGGCGAATCCAGTCGCGGGCTACGATGGGTTTGCCAGTTTGCCAATGGATGAGTTGGGCGTCGAGGCTATCTTTTGCAGCGGCTTGCTCGTTTTGGACGGCGATCGCAAGTAACGCTTCACTACGGTTGTGGGCACTGAGCTGACTGCTCTCCAGCGGATCGAGTGCGGGGTGAGCCAGCAACTGCTGCATTCGAGATTCCAGCAAAGCTGTAACGGCCAGTAAATGCAAAGGATCGGTGACCAAATCACAGATCCGCAGTTCTAGGCGGTTGAGGTTGTAGGGTCTGCGATCGCCATTAGGACGCACCGAACTCCACAGGTGACGGACACTTTGCATTTTACCTGCCGCTAACTGCTCTTCTACCCAGCGAATATGGTGCAAGTGGCTTTCAAACAGCGGCACATGGGCAGGTGTTTGGGGGAAAAGATGCCAGCGAGTAGAGTGAAAACCGGTAATGTGGCCATCAAAGAAAGGAGAAGATGCCGTCAGTGCGAGATACAAAGGCGCCTCAACTCTGACAAGCCTACAGGCTCGCATCAGTGCTTCAGGCTCGCTCATGCCGACATTGATATGAATACTAGCAGTCACCACATCGGTGCCGTAAGTCTTCTCAATGTAATCGTGATAAGGATTTTGCACATCGGAGCGGTGAAAAGTGTCAGCGCCACCCAGCGGTAAGGTGCTACCCGGAATAATGGTGTAATCACCCAGCGTTTTGAGATAGGCTCTTAGCCTTACTCGGGGCTTGAGCAACTCACAGAGCAAGTGTTCATACCGGCAAAAGGGAGCAGTGGTGTATTCCACATTGCGTTTATCAGGCTCGCGGACAAATCCTTCTAATGCAGCCACAATTTTGTCTGAAAACCCGACCACCTCTCCAGCAGGGGTTCCCGTATACATTTCAACTTCAAAACCTTTAGATAGCAGCACGGTAGTAGGTGTCCTTGAGGTATTTAGAGCGCGATCATTAGAGCATAGGGCTTTTGGAACACAGATGCCTTAAAGCAAGATAAGGAAAAGCAGGAGCAGGATCTGGAGAAGGCATCCATCAGAGTTTAGTAACCTAGGTCACAAAAAAGCAAAAAAAACGAGATGGATTTTTTCTCCCGTATACTATTTCTCTCTTATATATATGTATAAGATATGGCCCTCACAGAAAGCTTTGAAAAACTGTGTCGGAAATCACGATTATCGAGCCCTGGTTTGTCTTCAGTATGGAGCAGTTGTCGATTTTGCATAACCTGCTTCAGCAGTATATAGCTTGGATTACGTTGTCCCATGCTGCAGGCTCGCCTAACCCATTGGGCTGAGGCAAGCGATTCTGCTAGCGATCTTCAGATTGCTGGCTCTATCGCGTTCGCCACCTAGCTCTACCCCTATCAATATGGGATGGGTGCCAAAAACGTCATCGCAAAAAACGCTCAGAAGGGCGACTTCCAAGCGTTTTCGACAAGCGTTTTCGACGGTTGAGCTAATAGTTGGCCTAAGAATGACTCAAGAATGACTCAATTTTTACCATGCGGATGAAAGGACTTGAACCTTCACGTCACGAGGACACTAGAACCTAAATCTAGCGCGTCTACCAATTCCGCCACATCCGCACTGGACTCCAATAGTATCAATAAACGCGGAATAGATGTTGGTTTATCTTTTAAACTACGGACTAAAGTCATCGCCATCCGCATATAGCAGCGTACATGATCAGGCTTATCGCTACCACCGTGTTGATGACGATGCGGCAAGTACTGGCGTTGTGCAAAGACGATGCCCCCTAGTAGCGCTTATGATAAATGGATTAACTGTTACGGTAATCCGTTGCGGCGAACGGTAAGCCAGTGATATAGAGTTAGCGTCACATGAGGGGAGAACGGTTGGATGGGTAAGGTAGTTGGCATTGACCTCGGTACAACCAATTCGGTAGTAGCGGTGATGGAAGGCGGCAAACCCGTTGTCATTGCCAATGCAGAGGGAATGCGAACCACGCCGTCGGTGGTGGCCTTTAGTAAAGAAGGCGAAAAGCTGATTGGCCAAGCAGCCCGTCGTCAGTCGGTGCTGAATCCTCAGAATACTTTTTATGCCATCAAGCGCTTTGTTGGCCGTAAGTACGATGAACTATCGCCCGATTCTAAGCGGGTGCCTTATACGGTGCGGCGTGGCGAATCGGGCAATATCAAAGTGCGTTGCCCTCGGTTGGATAAGGACTTTGCGCCGGAAGAAATTTCGGCCCTGATTTTGCGCAAGCTAGTGGAAGAAGCGACGCAGTATTTGGGTCAGCCTGTAACCGGGGCTGTGATCACGGTGCCTGCTTACTTCAACGATGCTCAGCGGCAGGCAACGCGAGATGCTGGGCGCATTGCGGGCTTAGAAGTCAAGCGCATTATCAATGAACCCACGGCGGCTTCGCTGGCCTATGGATTAGATCAACAGTACAACCAAACGATTCTGGTATTTGACTTGGGTGGTGGCACTTTTGATGTGTCTGTGCTGGATGTGGGTGATGGTGTTTTTGAGGTGCGATCGACCAGTGGTGATACCCAGTTAGGGGGATTAAATTTTGACAAGAAAATTGTCGATTGGCTAGCCGACAACTTCTTGGAAAAAGAAGGGGTGGATTTGCGGCGCGATCGCCAATCACTGCAGCGCCTGAGCGAAGCTGCCGAAAAGGCCAAAATTGAGCTATCTGGCATTCCAGTTGCCCAAATTAATCTGCCTTTTATTACAGCTACAGCAGATGGCCCCAAACACATTGAGACAAAACTAGAGCGATCGCACTTTGAAGAACTCTGTAGTGACTTGCTCAGTCGGATTCGTGGCCCGCTTAAACAGGCTTTAGCCGATGCCAACGTCACCCCTAGCCAAGTAGACGAAGTGGTTTTAGTCGGTGGCTCTAGCCGGATGCCGATGGTGGAAGATTTGGTGCGCTCAGTGATGAACCGCGAGCCCAACCGCAATGTCAATCCTGATGAAGTCGTAGCTGTCGGGGCAGCGATTCAAGCAGGCATTTTGACTCAAGAAGTCAAAGATATTTTGCTACTAGATGTTTCTCCTTTATCTCTAGGGGTCGAGACCATTGGTGGCGTAATGAAAAAACTGATTCCTCGCAACACCACCATTCCGGTGCGGCGCTCAGATACCTTTTCTACCTCTGAGAACAACCAGACTGTAGTAGAAGTACACATCTTGCAGGGCGAGCGCGAAATGGCCCAGGACAATAAGTCTTTGGGCCGCTTTAAGCTAATGGGCATTCCGCCAGCACCTCGGGGCATTCCCCAAGTTCAAGTCTCCTTTGACATTGACGCGAACGGCATTTTGCAAGTGTCAGCTTTGGATAAAACGACCGGTAGGCAGCAGAGCATTACGGTGCAAGAGGCTTCCAACTTATCTGAAGCAGATATTCAAGATATGATTCGCGCTGCAGAAGAAAATGCGGCCACCGATCGATTACAGCGTGAGCGCATTGAAAAGCGCAATCGAGCCGAGGCGCTCACCTTTAAAGCTGAGCGAGTGCTGCGGGAGGTAGCGATTGATTTTGGGATGCAGTTTGCGCGTGATCGCCGTCGCCGCATCGAAGGTTTAGTGCAAGAATTACGAGCCGCTTTAGAACAAGCCGATGAGCGCGGCATTGATATCACCCAGTCAGATTTACAAAATGAGGTCTACGAACTCAATCGCGAAGCCTACTTGTACGATTTGGATGAAGAGGGCGATGGCATTTTGAGCCAGATCGGTGGCACCTTAAAACGAGCCTTTGCAGGTGAAGACGACGATTACCGCAACGGCGATTACGGCTATGGTAACGGGAGCAGTTATGCCGCCAATGGCTACGGCAATAGCTGGGAGCGCCAAGGACAGTGGGATGCCCCCAGTTGGAATCAAAACAGTCCTCGCCAAAGTAGCAGTTGGGATGATTGGGGCGACGATGATTGGGATCAGCCACGCAGCGCGCCACCTCCTAGTCCTGGCTATGGCGCTGGCTATAACGCTGGCTATGGCTCAGACGTTTATGGCAGAGATAATGCTGATCGGGCCCGATATGCCTCGGATGGCTATGGTCAAAACCAAGGTTATAGTACGCCTAGTTACGATTCCAACCGCTATAGTCCTAACAGCGGTCAAAGCCGCAGCTCGAATAGTTACGGACAAACTAACGCTGATCAACGACGCTATGACCCAGGTGCTGGCCAAGACAGCTATTCCCAAAGTAATCCTAGTCAAGGCAGCTATCAAGAGCGCTACGGCCAAGATGCTTATGGCCAAGAGCGCTACGGCCAAGATGCTTATGGCCAAGAGCGCTACGGTCAAGATGCCTATGGCCAAGAGCGCTACGGCCCAGACATTTCATCAAGGCAGGACGGTTATAGCCAAGAGCGCTATGGCCCAGACAATGGCACCACCAATGATAGCCGTGATAGCTATCCTAGGAACGATGCTAGCCTAGCCAATCAGTCTCAAGATTCCTATCCTCAAGTCCGCCAGCGCTATAGCTCGAATGCTTATCCGCCCGAGGGTTATTCCCAAAGCGACTATCCGAGCGATGCTGCGAGCGACTATCCGAACGATGGCCCGAATGCTTATCCACAGGATAGCTATTCGCAGCCTGGTGGCGGCTACCCACAAGAAGGCTACCGCCAGGACAATGCTGGTCAAGATAGCTATCGCCAAGATCGCAACAGTCGCCCTCCTGTCGATCGCAAGGGTGCCAAAAAGGACAGTTGGGGCGATGAAGATGAATGGTTCTAACGACGGCAATCCTCCCTGGACATGGGCTACCCTGATAGGCGATCTTGGAATTGACGGTTCGTGCAACGATACATTTTGATGCAAAATTTTCGGGACTACTACGAAATTCTGGGAATTGCGAAAGAGGCGACTGCCGATGAAATCAAGCGGGCTTATCGAGCATTGGCGAGGCAGTATCACCCTGACTTAAATCCTGGAGATCAGGCGGCTGAAGAAAAATTTAAGCTGCTGGGTGAAGCCTATGATGTACTTTCGGATGCGGACAAGCGATCGCAGTACGAAGCCTATAGCCGCTACTGGAATCAAAAGGGGTTTTGGGGCAGGCGCAGCAAATCCAATGGCCGAGTTTCTAAAGCAGAGGCTGAATACAGCGCTTTTGAAGACTTTGATAATTTTGTTGAACAGTTACTCAAGCGTCATCAAAACAGCGATTCACCCCCATGGCAGTCCCCTGCTGAAACGGTGCCTTCCGGGCGGGAGGTCGCGAGTAGCGCCACTCAGACCCAAGCGGCCAATCGCTCCACTGCTCGCCCAGATACAGCTAGGCGTTCGCGCCCAGATGCCGCGCCCAGACGTTCGCCTCAAAGTGCAGCTAAGCGTTATAAAACTCAAGGCGTAGCCCCTTCACGTCGCGATGCTGAGGCTGATTTAACAGTACCTTTGGAGAAAGCCTATGCTGGCGGACTAGAAAGGGTGAGGCTAGAGGATGGGCGATCGCTGGAAGTGAACATGCCACCGGGGATGGTCACTGGCCAACGCATTCGCCTCAAAGGCCAAGGTATTGAAGGCGGCAACCTATATTTGCGGATTGAGGTAGAGCCCCATGCCTACTTCACCCTACGGGAGGGCGATGTGTACTGCCGTTTGCCAATTTCGCCAAGCGAGGCAGTGTTGGGCGACACCCTTGCTGTGCCCACATTGGGCGGTCTGGTCAATGTCATGGTGCCACCGGGCGTACAGTCAGGCCAGCGGTTACGGCTGACAGGGAAGGGCTACCCGATTGGGCCAGGGCTGTATGGCGATCAGATTGTCGAAATTGATTTAGTTGTGCCCACTGTGCTCGATGATGAGGAAAAAGCACTCTATCAAGAGCTAAAAAATATTGAGCGGTTCGACCCTAGGGCTAATTTGCCGCTGTAGACAAGTATTTGGGCCGACTGTTTGGGCGCAATTAAGATGGGTTTTATCTCGCAATCGCCAGATGCAATGGCGCTATGTAGCGAACGCTATAGATGAATACCGTGTT
>JAAUPS010000107.1 GCA_012033015.1 Phormidesmis sp. RL_2_1 | reverse complement strand
GCGCTAAGGAATGCTCACTAAGACAGCGGTGAGACCCTGCGTCGTCGTACGGCGCTAAGGAATGCTCACCAAGACAAAGTCAGAATGCATCCTTGGCTTTGCTATACCTTGCCTTGATGAATGAGCCGATTGAGGTTATTAGGATCGATGTCATAGGCCGCCCCAAAGCCGACAACGAAGCGACCTGACTGGGGCTGTAGTTGAAAAATGCGGAAGTCGGCCAGCCCTTTCATCACATCCACGATGGGCCCAAAGCGATCTTCAAATTGTTGAGCAATTACCTGCCAATGGGGGCTTTCTCTATCGACAAGCTGGGCTACACAGGTGTAACTTAACCGTTTGCGGGCAAACATCTGCTGAGTTTTACTTTCATCTTCAATAAACAATGCGCTGGCTTTGCCTGTATTGATCAGGTTTTGAGTATGGGCCGAAAGCCCACTGACAAACACATAGATATTGCGACTTGAATCGATGACACAGGGGGCATAGCTGGCCTGAGGCTGCTGATCAGGACTGACTGTTGCTAAAATAACGCTGCCAAACTGGGCTAGAAACGCTTGGTACAGTTGGGTAAGCTGGTCTGAAGCTAAATCGGCAGATGGGTTGGAAGCGGGATCTGGAGAAGAATTTTGTAGAGACATATCTCGGATGGCTGACGGGGAAAAGTGACCAATCAATCAAGCGGGGGGGCGCGAATCTGATTTTTGCTTGGTATGGTGTAACAGTATTAACTTAATATTTCTACATAATACTTTGCTTAAGCGTTCATCCAGATACGTCCTTTCTACGATTCTCACCTTTTTATGACTGCTTGTCCGCCTAGTGATTCGCGTTATTCCCCTCCATCTGTTGCTTTTCTGAGAGAATCGGCTCTTTCTATTGCGATCGCTCTTGTCATAGTCCTGCTGTGGATGCTGAGTGCTTACGCTAGTCTGTTTGTTTTACCCGATGCCAGCACCTTACCCTTAGCGGGGGTCATTGGCATGATGATGGTTCGTGCTTTTTTGCATACAGGGCTCTTTATTTTGTCCCATGATGCGATGCACGGATCGCTTGTACCGGCCTATCCCAAGGCAAATAAGTGGATAGGCCAATTCATTTTAGGGCTTTACAGCTTTTTGTCCTTTAAACGGATGCAGAACAAACATCATCAGCACCACCGCACCCCGGCCCAACCTGGTGATCCTGACTTTCATCCCGGCAGTTTTTGGGCTTGGTATTTTGGGTTTATGCGCACCTACGTTAAGGGTGATCAAGGCTGGATAATTTTTTGGGGCATGTCTGCACTTTTTTATCCATTGGTGTTTATATTTCATTTGCCTGTGACCAATGTGGTGCTGTTTTGGCTATTGCCCCAAGGGTTGAGTTCATGGCAACTGTTTTACTTTGGCACGTATCGTCCCCACCGATGTCCAACCAATGGTCATACGAATCCGCACCGAGCCAATAGCAGCAAAGCCTCTCTGTTTTGGTCATTTTTGAGCTGTTATCATTTCGACTATCATTGGGAGCACCATCAGTATCCGCACTTGCCGTGGTACAAGCTGCCCTCGGCTCGTCGCCAATCGGGCGAGCGCCGCTGATTTAGTGCTGATAATAGTGCTGAGAATAGCGCTGATGATTTAGGCGCTGATGATTTATGGCGCTGATCGTCTGCTGATAAACTGATGCTGACAAACGCTTCACTAACCTCGTTAGTATTCAAAACCTTAAAATCAGGGAGTTCTCCAATGGCTTTGTTTTCTTTTTCAGGTACGGCACCAACAGATTTGGGTGTAACGAACGGACGACTCAAGGGCTGCCCAAGCACGCCCAACTGCGTTTGTTCTCAGGCTCCGGCTATGATAAGGAACATGCGATCGCGCCATTTGCCTACACCGGTTCTGCCCAAGCCGCCATAGAGCGCCTCAAGCAAATTATTGAAGGCATGGAACGCTCTACCATTAATCAAGTGACCGACGATTATCTCTACGCCGAGTTTTCCAGTAAGCTCATGGGCTTTGTCGATGATGTGGAGTTTTACGCCCCTCCTGGCGAATCAGTGATTCATACCCGCACGGCAGCCCGGTTAGGAAAGTCTGACTTAGGGGTAAATCGCAAGCGCACCGAAGAGATTCGAGCCCAGTTTTTAGCCGGTGAAACCGCCAGTGAGATGCAGAACTAATGGCAGATTAATGGCAGATCAATGGCAGATTACCGGCAAATTAATGGCAGGCGCTAAGTGAAAGCCGGGTAAAAGCTGCAAAATTCATCATCTCTTTGTGAAATAAAATACAAATCTACTCATTTATACATATTCGGGGGGTCGCGACCTTCGACTTGCAGTGATAGGTTATGTAGTAACAAATCTGCTTAATTTATCCATGGTCGATACGCTCGCCAAGAGACTCACCGTTCAGTCCATTGAATCTGCCCATACCCCCATTCCACTCACATCGGCCCACAGGTTCAAAGGGGAAAATATCGATGAGTTTGTCCTGGCAGCAATTGATATTGGTACTAACTCCGTCCACATGGTGATTGTCACCATTGATTCGGCTCTGCCGTCTTTTAATATCATTGCAAAAGAGAAAGATACGGTGCGCCTAGGGGAGTTTTGTGAGGACACGGGCGATTTGGCTGAAGATGCTATGGCGCGCTGTATTGCCTCGCTCAAGCGTTGCTTAAAAGTAGCCGATCGATTCAATGCTGATGATGTGGTCGCAGTGGCCACGAGCGCGGTCCGTGAAGCGGGCAATGGCCAATCTTTTATCGATCGCGTTAAAGCAGAGGTGGGTCTGTCGATCAATTTGATTTCAGGTACAGAAGAAGCACGGCGAATTTATTTGGGTGTGATTTCGGGCATGGAGCTAAAAGGCAAGCCCCATGCTGTGATTGACATTGGCGGCGGTTCTACCGAAATTATTTTAGGCAAAGGCGGGCCACCGGATTTTTTGAGCAGTAGCAAGGTGGGCGCGGTGCGCCTATTAGCCAAGTTTGTCTCTAGCGATCCGATCAGTAAAAAGAGTATGAATATTTGCAGGCTTATGTGCGAGGTGTTTTAGAACCCACTATCGATCAGCTCAAAAGAAAGCTGTCGCATCAACTGACCCACCCTGCAGCTACTGCCATAGAACCTCTTCGGCTGATTGGCACTTCAGGTACGATTGAGTGTTTGGCTATTTTAGCGGCTATGGATAAAACGGGAGTCGCGCCTGATCCGCTGAATGGCTATTGCCTGACCTATGATGAATTGAGTGACTGGGTAGAGCGGCTGCGTAAAATGGGCTACGCAGATAGGTTGGCGTTGCCTGGAATGTCGGATAGGCGTGCTGAGATTATCGTGCCAGGGGCGATCATTTTGCATGGGGTGATGAAGCTGTTGGGCGTTGATCGGCTCAAAATTTGTGAGCGAGCGCTGCGCGAAGGGGTGGTCGTTGACTGGATGCTGACCCACGGGTTGATTGAAGATCGCATGGCGTTTCAAGATTCGGTGCGCGATCGCTCAGTCAAAAAAATGGCACGTAAGTATCGGGCAGATGGTGAGCGCGTGGCTAATTTTGCTACGGCTTTGTTTGATCAAACCCAGGGGATTATCCATAATTTGGGTTCGTTGGAGCGCGAGTACCTGTGGGCAGCGGCAATGCTGCACAACAGCGGCCACTATGTGAGTCATTCAGCGCATCACAAGCACTCTTATTACCTGATTCGCAACGGCGATTTGCTCAGTTTTACAGAAACAGAAGTGGAAATCATTGCCAATATTGCCCGTTACCATCGCAAGAGCCAGCCCAAGCGGCGGCACGAGGGCTATAACAATTTGCCCAGTAAGCATGAGCGCAAGATGGTGGATCAGTTAGGCTCGATGCTACGAGTTGCTGTTGCTTTAGATCGCGGTAGAAGCGGTGCGATCGCCTCATTCAAGACAATTTACAATCACAAAACAAAAAACCTTACCCTGCAGCTCACCCCTGTGCGAGCTGACAATAGCTGCGAGCTAGAGCTGTGGAATATTGACTATAAAAAGCCTTGGTTTGAAGAGGTTTTTGCTATCAGCCTTACGGCTGAACTTTTTCCTAGCCCAGTCAATGGCTAGCCCAGTCAATGGCTAGCCCAGTCAATCGATTGCCATTAAACTATCAACTGCCAGAATAGAACGGTAAATCCTAGGGTGACGCTGTGATAAGGCAGCAACACCTGCCAAGACTGACGACCTATTTTTGAGTTAAGACGACGCTCAAAAAGGCTCCCAAAATTAAGGAAACAGCTTGCAAGAAACGAATCACGGCAGGATGGGCGATCGCACTTGGGCCAAATGCTGATAGCCCCCAAGTGGCGCAAAACACAGGCATGATTTGGCCCGCTTCGCTCAGCCCTAACAGGAGATAGTGAGCCAGACTAGCGAACAGTAACAGCGGTAAATAGCCATAGGCAAGTTCTACAAAGCCGCGCTGAGGAATGCGATTAGGGGCAGCATCTGCCAGTTGAAGGCGCAGTTGATCGATCGCCAAGGCGATGATGCTGGGTAGAAATAACGCCACCATCGCTGCGATCGCATGTCCTGAAAACTCTCCAATACCCTGATATCCCCTAACATCATCCTCGTTAGCTGCGGTAGCCGATGCAAAAACACCGCCCCCAACAACAACAACAACAGCCCTACTTCGTAACCACTGCTGGTGTGATCTGTCCATAGCTCAATCCCTGGAGGCCGTAAATTTAGCGCAATAGACTGATGCGGACAAGCCTTCAAACAGGTCATACACAATACGCAATTTCGATTATCGGTAAGCTGCGCCGGATGGGAATAGACCGGACAGCCGCCCGTCGCTTGCCCGATGCCCTCCGCTGGCCCACCCTTATAGCAATGGTATGTATTGCAGGTCGCCGAGCAGATGCCCTGCTGGGCTCGCAACTCCACCATAGAGAGCTTAGCAAACAGGCCATTCATTCCCCCAATGGGACACAAATAACGGCACCAAAACCGTCGCTCAAATAAAACAGAACAGATAACCGCACCCGCTGTGATAATGAGCAACAGCCAGCCCGACAGATAGGCCGTATTCTCTAAATTCCACAGCTCCTCCCACAGCAAAATCAGGGCAAACCCCCCGTAGAGAATCCAGCCGCCCCAGCGCTCAGCCCATTTGCGGGGCCAGCTTTGCAACTGACGCGGCCATAGTTTCAACGACAGAAACTGAGCGATTTCACCATAAATCATAAATGGACAGATCGCGCACCATAGTCGTCCTACAAAGGGAAAACCCAGCAAAATCAGCGGCCACCACCAGGCCCAAAAGAAATTCAGCGCAAAGTTTTGATCGCGCGTCTGTGGCCCCCACATCAGTACCGCCACGACAATGGGATAAAACCACAGCGTGAAGCCATAATTAATCCGATCCGGCCACCAGGAACTCAGTAAAAACTGTTTGAGCTGAGGATAGCCTTTGAGTAAATTGAAGCGAAAGCGACGATTCTGTTTTTCTTCAGCCCAGAAGATTTCTTCGCTCAGTACAGGGTTGTTACCACTTTGGCTAATTGCCCGTGCGACCATGCTTTCTAGCTCAGTGAGGTTGCCTGGAAAATCGTAGCTTTGCAAGCGTCTGAGGGCCTCAGGCGCAAGCTGGCGTTGACCTAGCCCTTGCTTGCGGCACATCAGTTGGGCGAAGTAGGTGACATACGCTTCTATGTCTGCTTTACGAACGCGTAAGGGAGGAACTTTGATTTGTTGGCTGGCGCAGCGGGTAAATTCTGGCATGGCCTTTTCAGAGACCATTAAGATCCAGGCTGGCGACTGACGTAAAGGCAAGGGGGTCTCACCTTCTCGGGTGACGGGGCGATATTGCCCGGTTTCGATGAGCTGTAGAATGGGTGCTTTCAAAGCCTCGTCAAGATCTTGCACATTGTTTAAAAGCAATGTCCCTGCTGCTAGCCATGCCAACAGTCCGGGCTGACGCTCACCTTTGCCAAATAGATCTTGGGCTCTGAGGGTTTCACAATTGACTTGAATCATCGGAGCTGCTTTGTTCGCTGAGCCGAAGTGAATCAGCGCGGCTAGGTTATCTTTATTAAGGCCCGGTTCACCAAAGATCAGCAGGGGACAGCGGCGACCATTTTTCGGCGCTGAATGGGTAACGTCACGAATATTTTGCCGCAGCCGCATGGCATAGCGGCTTGCGCCTACAACCCCTCGCCTGACCCTAGTGATGCGGTAAGGCAGTAGGGCTTGCTGGCGCTCTTGTTCATAGGCGAGTTGTTCAGTGGTCGTCTCTAGGGCGTTGGCGAGGAGCTTCGAGAGTTCTTGATTAAGAATGGGAAATTCCTTGGCGAGCTGTTGAAACCGGCTGCTGTTCAGTTTCCAGAGGGTGCACGCGGTCAGGGAGACGATGGTTTGAGTGGTCTTGGTTTCAAGCAGAAGTTCTTGCAGATGAAGAACGGCTCCAGAGGAGAGGGTGACCACGTTGGCGGCGCTAGCGCGGCGGGTGCGATAGCTTTCTAGTTGGCCCGATTTAAGAATGTAGAGGGGCATCGGGGATAGTATCTTCTAAAATGAGACGGCGGTTGGCCTCAAAGGTGATTTCTTTTAGGCAAGGTGCGATCGCCTCTACCAAGTCCTCGGGTAAATTGCGAAAAAGGGTGTGAGTGCGTAACCAGTGCGATCTCGAAAGCATTGACCCATTAGCTAAATATTTTCAGCCCGATTTTTCTAATTTTGTAGTTCTAATTTTGTAGTTCTAATTTTATAGTTCTAAATTTTATAAATTAATTTTATAGATGATTATCCATAAGGCTACAGTGTCATTGCCTTGCCCAACACAAAGCCGTTACAAAGCCACACTTTTATAGCGGTTTGCATCTAGCGGTTTGCATCTAGCGGTTTGCATCTAGCGGTTTGCGAATGCATACTCTGCGAGAAGGCAGCGCCTACGCCTACCGCGAGTCACTTGGCCCGCCCTGTAGGGATTCCGCCAGTAAGCCTGTATTCAAGGCCCGTATTCAAGCCAAGTGACAAACGCTATGGTGCTCCAACGGCTGCTTACGCGGCAAATAAATCACAAAAGTTGTTCCCTCACCCAGCTCAGACTGACAAATCAAACTGCCCTTGTGCTGATCGCTCACAATTTTATGGCTAATCGCAAGTCCCATACCTGTTCCTTGGCCCACAGGCTTTGTTGTAAAAAATGGATCAAAAATGTGAGCCTGCACGTCAGCAGCCATGCCACCACCATTATCGCTCATCACAATCACCACTTGATCCGCTTGAAGTTCAGTGCGTAGGATAATGCGCGGCTGCCAAGCCTTTAGATCTCGCTGGCGACTCATCTCGTCAATAGCATCGATGGCGTTTGCCAAAATATTTAAAAACACCTGATTGAGCTGCCCTGGATAACACTCTATCGGCGGTAAATTTCCATAGTGTTTAATCATCTCAATCGCTGGGCGAAAAGACTGTAAACCCAAACGATTCTGCAAAATCAGCAGCGTACTGTCTAGCCCCTGTTCAACCGCCGCCTGTTTCATTGCAGATTCATCTAGTCGAGCAAAGTTGCGCAGTGACAAAACAATGTCTCGAATGCGCGATGTGCCCATTTCCATGGAGCTAAATGTGCGTGGCATATCCTCCAGCATAAAATCGAGATCAATTTTTCAAACGTTTGTTCGATTTCCGCAGGAGGCTGCGGATAAAACAGTTGGTATTGCTGAAGCAGATGAATCAGATCTACCGTATACTCCTCCATACAGGCCAAGTTGCCATGGATGAAATTTACCGGATTGTTAATTTCATGGGCAATGCCTGCCACCATCTGCCCTAGGCCGGACATTTTTTCAGTTTGGATGAGTTGAGCTTGAGTTAATTTCAACGCCTCCAGCGCTTGGCCAATCTGAATATTTTTTGACTCTAACTGTGACTTTTGCTTTTGAAGATCACTGTTAGCGCCCTCTAAGGTTTGCTGAAACTCTTGCAGATAGCCCGTCATCCTGTTAAAGGTTTTGGCTAAAGTGCCAATTTCATCAGTTGATTCAATGGCTGCTTTTACTTCAAAATTGCCATCAATGACCCGAGTTGTTGCCTGGGTTAGTCGAACAATCGGATCAGCGATTTTTTTTCGCAGTAATACAGTCATTGCCAAGGCGATCGCCAAGGCCAAAAAGCTGCCTAGTAACGTTTGCCACTGGGCTGTGATGAGGCTTTTTCTGCCAGTGGCCAGCTCATCGACCAAGCGCTGTTGTTGACTGGCAACAATATCATTGAGCAGCACAAGCATTTCTGTCGCTAGCGGTTCAGCCTGAGTGCTAAAAATGTATAAATCCTCTCGATAGCGATCGCCTTCTACAATTTCTAAGAGCGATGGTGCTAACGCTAAAAACTTTTCTCGAGATATTTTCACAGTCTCTAAAGACTTTTGCTGAGCAGGCGTTAAATTATCAGATGTTGCTAAAAGAGTTTGCCATTGCTGATCGTTATCCAGCAAATACCCTGTATATTCAAACCTAAAATCTGCATGTCGAGTCAGTAGATAGGCCCTCAAAGAAGCGCCCAATAGGGAAAAAGAATTTTGAAAAGCAGCTAGCGCCTTAAGCATCTGAATATTATTAACAGAGGGCGATCGCTGAGCTTGTAAATCAACCACCGATTGAATTTCTGATTGAATGGTCAACAGCGCTAGCTCCCCTTCATTTCGAAATAACTTTAGCGCTGGCTGATTTTCTAGATACTGGTCACTCAGGGAAAAAAGCTCATCTGGTAAACTGTTCCACTGCTGATACAACGTTTTGAGCTGATTGAGTTTGGCATTATTTTCTGACTGAGACTTAGTTTCCAAAAGCGCCACCATGAGCGCTAATTCTTGGTCAAATGCTCTCTTGGAAAGATAATAGCTATTACGAAATTCAGACTTACCTGTAATCAGATAGCCTCGAATATGGGCAGACATTTGCAGCAATTCTTTTTGTGCCTGATTAGACGCTAACGCCGTTGGCACCCTGATTTTCTGTGTTCGATTAATATAATCGGTCGCGAACAAAACACCCCAATAATTACGGCCCACCACTAAAAAGGTCAGCCCCACCAATACCCCAAAACCCACATTGAGCTTACGCCCAATGCTGAGATGATCAAAAAAATGTAAAATCAGCTTGCTCTGGGCTAAAGCGAATAACTTAAACTGCCTCAAAAGCCTAGTTTGACCTGTCATAAACCGTAAGCCCCCGCTAAAGACCTAAAGCTTGGCTAGGACAGAATCAGACATCACAAATTCAGCCAAGCTGAGTTCATTAATGCGACTCCACTGACTAATATCTGAGCGGAAAGCCTTCCAGGACTGGTAAATCTGGTTAAAGCTATCATCTGTGCTAGCAATATCTTCATAGAGTTCGAAGGCAGCTTGGTAACTGGCTTCTAAAATTTCTTGAGAAAACGGTAATAGCTTGGTGCCACCGATCAGCAGGCGATTAAGAACATCGCCATTGAGGGCATTAAACCGAGCCAACATTTTGCTATTCACGCCAGCCGCCGCCGTTTTAAAGATCTCCTGATAATCTGTTGGTAGCTTGTTCCACTCAGCCAGATTCACCTGAAATTCGTAGCTGGTGCCCGGTTCCCACCAGCCAGGATAGTAATAGTAAGGAGCCACACGGTCTAACCCTAAAGTTTTATCTGCATGGGGATTTTTCCACTCGGCGGCATCAATCGTGCCGTCTTCTAATGCGGCAAAAATTTGATCCCCCGATAGGTTGTGAATCTTAACGCCTAACCGCTCTAGAATTTTTCCGCCTAAGCCGGGTACACGCATATTCAGTCCGGCAAAGTCTTGAACGGTATTGACTTGACGCTTAAACCAGCCTCCCATTTGAGCACCAGTATTGCCCCCAGGGAAGTTAATCACCCCTAAGGCTGCGTATACCGATTGCATCGCCTCTAAGCCACCGCCATAATACAGCCAAGCATCTTGCTGCGCGGCATTGAGCCCAAAAGGCAAGGTCGTGCCAAAGGCTAAGGCATTACTTTGATCGAGATAGTAGTAGCTAGCCGTATGCCCACAGGCGACCGTAGCGCTTTGTACTGCCGATAAAACTTCTAGCCCACCTGCTAACTCACCGGCTGGATAAGGTGTAATGACGAAATTTCCGTCCGTCATTTTGTTCACCAGTTGGCATAACAGTTCAGCGCTATCAAATAACACTTGCAGCGACTTTGGCCAACTGGTAGCCATTTGCCACTGCACCATTGGCTGTCCTGTTGTTCCGATGATAGGCTGCTGGTTATCTTGAGCGTTAGCGCAACGAGTTTTGAGGCCAACGGCTCCGGTCAGACTGAGTGCAGAGCTGGTCAGGAGATGTCTTCTTTTCATCCAATTTTCGTGAATTGATAGTGGTGTGAACGATAGCGTTTGTCACTTGGCCGCGAATTTCAAGCTTGTGCAAATTGAACAGTGAAAGATTGCATACTGAAATGGGAGCGTTAACGCATTGCCTGACGAATAAACTGATCGAAGCTTAGTTCGTTAATCCGATTCCAGTGATAAATCTGTTTTCTAAACTGTTGCCACTGGGTATAAACCTCTGAAAAAGAGTTAGAGTGAGCGGCATACTCCTTGTAAAGTTGAGTTGTTTCGGTATGGGCGGCGGCTAGAATATCACGGTTAAACGGCAACACTTCGGTGCCATTTTGGCGAACCTGCTGCAGCATTTTGCCATTTTTGGCGTTATATTCAGCCAGCATCGTTGCATTGACGTCAGCCGCCGCCGCTTTGAGGATGGTTTGATATGTCGCAGGTAAAGCCTCCCAATGGGCTAGGTTGACCTGCAGCTCATAGGTGGCTCCAGGTTCCCACCAGCCAGGGTAGTAATAAAAAGATGCGGCCTGGGTCATTCCGATTTGTCGTCATCGTAGGGATTATTCCATTCGGCTGCATCGATTTTGTTGGCTAAAAGCGCGGGTGCAATTTCATCGTCAGCAAGCATCTGTACGTCTACGCCTAGCCGTTTCATCACCTCTCCGCCCAGTCCTGGAATTCTCATTTTCAGGGCGCTCAGATCAGCAGGCTGATTGATTCGCTTACGGAACCACCCACCCATTTGTGCGCCTGTATTACCTGCGGGAAAGTTGATGATGCCCAAAGGTTTGTAGAGCTGTTGCATCGCCTCAAGCCCACCGCCGTAGTAAAGCCATGCATTTTGCTGGTGTGCGCTCAGCCCAAAAGGAACATTGGTGCCAAAGGCTAGGGCAGGGTTTTTGTCAACGTAGTAGTAGCTAGCCGTATGGCCACATTCCACGGTGCCATTAGCGACAACGTCTAATACCTCTAGGCCGGAAGCGATTTCGCCTGCAGGATAGGGGGTGATGACGAAGCGTCCTTGGGTCATGGATTTGACTCGCTGGGCGAGCCGCTCTGCACCACCAAAAAGAATATCAAGCTTTTTGGGCCAGCTAGTTGCCATTTTCCATTGGACGGCTGGAAAAGTGCTGTGTGCAGCAGGCGTTGTCTGATTTGACTGAGGACGACTACAGGCTGATAGCGTGGCAACCCCTGTCGAGCAAAGCGCCGTCGCAGAGAGAAACAACCGTCGGTTCATGATTCACCGTGATCATTGAGGTGTCTCTATCGTGCCCAGAGCTCGTTCTTCTGCGCTATATTTTCGCTACCGCGATGTGTTTTTAGCGTTTCTCAGATGCATTCGAGAAAAGCTACATTTCCGCTATATTTTCTCTACACAGGGACTCTCCACAGGGGCTCTAAACAGGGGCTCTAAACAGGGACTCTAAACAGGGGTATATAGCAAAGTAAGGATGCATTCTGACTTTGCATGTCGAGTTGCCTGTTGTCCGATAACGGCTTGAGCCGATGAGACTGTCCTTAAGCAGCTCGACAGATGCAATAGAGGGGTTATGGATGCAAGGTAGAGGGGTTATGGAGGTTTTTCAGGGCTATAGGGTCAGCGACTGCGCGTTGTTCTCAATCAAATCGCATAGATCTTTGAGGAAGGCGGCACCGTCTGCGCCGTAGATAATGCGATGGTCGCTGGTCATATTGACACGCATTTTATTGCGGATACCTATCATCCCATCCGGCGTGGCGACGACCTGAGGCTGGGCACCCCCAATGGCTAAAATGGAGCCTTGGCCCGGTGGCAAAATGGCATCGAAGCTATCTACTCCAAACATGCCTAGGTTGGATAGGGTAAAGGTGCCGCTGTTGTATTCTTCGGGCGCAAGCTGTTTGGTGCGCGCCCGCGCAACTAAATCTTTCCACATCCGGGAGAGGGAATAAATGTCCATTTGATCGGCTCCTCTGAGCACAGGTGTGATCAAGCCGCCATCGGGCATGGCCACCGCTACGGCGATGTTGATACTGCTGCTGTATTGAATGCCGCTAGGTGCAAAGCTGGCATTTACCACAGGGTGCTTTTTCAAGGTCACGGCCACTGCCTTTGCCAGTAGCGCTGTCATGGTCACGCCTTTGGGCTTAATTTGCTTGTAAAGCTGATCTAGCTCGTTGGTTATGATGCTGTAGCCTACGCGGAAGACGGGTACGGAAAGGCTAGCGTCCATATTGCGGACAACGGCCTGCTGCAGCGTATTGAAGGCAACTAGCTCGCCGGGGGCCGCCGCTGGCGCTAGCGGTGCTGCAGGAGAAGCTGCTGCTGCCGGTTGTGGAATGGGGGCTGATGATATCCCAACCGGGCTGGGGCTGGGCTGGGTGTGGGCGTTTTACCGGCTGCTAGCTCTACATCTTGCGCGACAATCCGACCGTGGGGGCCGGAACCTTGAAGGGTGCCTAGATCTACTTTGAGCTGTTTGGCTAGCTTGCGGGCGCGGGGTGAAATCACAATGCGACCAGAAGGCGCACGGCTCGCACCATTTGAGTCGCAGCGGGGGCGGCAACTGGGGCGCTGGTTTGGGTGGCAACGGGCGCACTGACAGCGGCGGCGGCAGTAGCGGCAGCCGGTGCACTAGCAGCAACCTTGGTCAGCGCAGCCGCTTTTTGCTTGGCTTCTTCAATTTCGGCTTCGGTGTCAGCAAGGAAGGCGATCGCATCATTGACCTTGGCCATTTCACCAGCTTCGGTGAGGATAATTGCCAAGTAGCCTTCGTAGAAAGACTCCACATCCATGTCGGCCTTATCAGACTCGACTACAACGACGGTTTCGCCTTTTTCTACCTTGTCACCAGCAGATTTGGCCCAGGAAACGATCTTCCCCTCAGTCATGGTCGAGCTGAGAGCAGGCATAAAGACTTCACGAATCATGGATGGATGTTCAATATGGATAACAGCGCTACTGGCAAATGCACGACGACGCAGACAACGGCGCTACGAACAATTACTAGCGACTCATTGTATCCCGTTTCTGGCGATCCTCTGCAGGGCATTGACGGGGTAAAGTTTGCAAAAGGCTACAGTTCGCCACGGATATCTTCGACGACGCCATCGCGCAGTAGAACTTCGACCTGCATTTTTTTGATCATGTGATCGCCTACGGCAACTTGGAAGAAGCCATCGATTTGGCCTTGGCTGACTTCTTTGTCTAGTTCTAGCGTTTGCACCTGCTGAAGCTGTTGAAGCAACTGGTTTTTTTGCTGAAGGAGCTGGCTTTTGTCTTGGTTGAGCTTACCTTGAACGCTGGTGATCTGCTGTGATACGCCGGCATCGCTGGGGCTAGAACCTTGCTTTTGCATTTCGGTCAAAATTCGCTGGCTTTGCATTTCAAGCTGCTGCAAGCGACTATCAATTTGATTGAGCTGACTTTGCAATTGCTTTTGAGCTTCATCCTTCCATAGCGGTGTCACCACTGCTTTGATGTTGACGACACGCTTGAGTAGCAGTTGAGAAGGGGAGACATCCATAGTGACATTTAAGAGGTAAGTAAACAGTGAAAAACGAACAGCTAAAAACGAACAGCTAAAAAGCTATATCTGCAATCGACTGGCGTTGAATTGACTTAGGTTGAATCGACTGGAGCTGAATCGACTGGAGCTGAATCGACTGGAGCTGAATCGACTTTATGTCCGAGCAAATCATCCTGAGCCGAGCAGTACAGCAATACATAGCAGTACAGCAATACATATAAGTCAAGTCATGCCTAGCTAATGTAGTACCGAATCAAAATACGGACTTAGCCTAGAGCGAGATGGTCGCTAGAGCAAGTGTAAATTTTCTTGATATATAAAGCCGCCAACATTTTATAACGGTGTGAATCATCACGATACAAATAATGCCTCAAACAAATAATGCCTCAATGGTGGCCTGATAGCGCTCGCTGACTTTATGCCGTTTGAGGCTGAGCTTTTGGGTGAGTAGGCCGTTTTCGATGCTAAAAGGTTCTTCTAGCAAAGCAAATAGGCTGATGCGATCATCAGGTCGATAGCCAGGACGATTGGCGACTTCTCGCTTCAGCTCTTGCTTAAAGAGATCTTGTATGGCCTTACTGTTGAGATCTACTGGTTGACCTTTGGCCCAAGTTTCCAATGCTTCTAGATTGGGTACAATCAGCGCCCCGAGAGATTTTTGGTCTTGGCCCACGAGCATAATTTGATCGATGTAAGGGCTGCGCAGGCAGGCGTTTTCAATCGGGGTGGGTTCAATATTTTCGCCGTTGGTGAGCACGATGGTGTCTTTGGCGCGACCTGTAATAATCAAATCGCCCCAGGCGGTGAGCTGACCCAAATCGCCTGTATCAAACCAGCCTTCGGCACCAATGGCTTTGGCGGTTGCTTCTGGGTTTTTGTAGTAGCCTTGCATAATTTGGGGGCCGCGCAGGAGGACGAGTCCGGGCTGACCTGTGGGCACGGGTTGACGGGTTTCGGGGTTGACAATTAAGGTTTCTGCGCCGGGGACGGCTTGGCCATCGGCCCCTCGGAGGTTGCGCCAGGGACGACGCACATGGGTGATGGGCGAGGTTTCGGTGAGGCCGTAGCCGCCTAGGATGGAAATGCCTGCTAGTTCGTAAAAGTCTTCGAGGTAGTCGGCAATGGAGCCACCGCCACTGACCAAATACTCGACTTTGCCACCGAGGGCTGCGCGAACTTTGGTATAGACGATGCGATCGCCCAACTGATGAATCGGCCAAA
Source organism: Phormidesmis sp. RL_2_1 (assembly GCA_012033015.1). Taxonomy (GTDB): domain Bacteria; phylum Cyanobacteriota; class Cyanobacteriia; order Phormidesmidales; family Phormidesmidaceae; genus Phormidesmis. The sequence continues at coordinate 1,178 of JAAUPS010000107.1, read as the reverse complement.
GGTAAATCAGTTTCAGTGCTGCCACTAGCTTTTGTCCTGGCGAACTGTCTAAATTGGCTAGGTTGAGGCCCGTTAGCGTTCGCTGAGCGGCAATATACTGCTGGCTCTGGTTGATAAAAAAGTTCACCAGTTTTTGCTTGCCTGCTGGCTGCTCTCGAAACTGCTTTTGCACCCCTTCGTAAATGGATTCCCACAGCCGAGGCACGGCCACCATATACTGTGGGCTGTAGTCTTTGATGTCTTTTTTGACGTAGCGGATGTTGGTGTAAATTTGGGTGACGCCTTGGGAAAGGGTGAAGTATTCAAAGGAACGCTCGTAGGCGTGCCAAATCGGCAAGATGCTGAGTACGGTTTGGCTAGGGCCAACACTGACCACGCTAGAAGCACCGGTAATTTGAGAGAGTAGATTGCTGTGGCTCAGCATTACCCCTTTGGGTAGGCCAGAGGTGCCGGAGGTGTAGATCAAGGTGGCAATGCGATCGCGCCCATGGGCGATGGGGGTGAATGGATGGGTTGCACCTAAAGCCATCAGCTCGGTAAAGTTGAGCAGACGGATATCGCCAAGCCCTTGGTCATCTGCCAATTTGGCGGCTTCGTCGGTAAGCAGAATAATAAAGCGAGGTCTGCGATCGCCCGTCAGTTTCCCTAGCTCACCGGCGAGTTTACTCAAGGTCGTAATATCTTGAATAATCAGGCCAATGCTGTCACTGTGCTCAAAAATGTACAGCAGCTCGCTTGTTTCAGCGTTTGCCCCGCGTACAGCATCGATTGCACCTGCGGTCATAATGCCTTGGTCAGCCACCATCCAGCGCGGTCGATTTTCAGAAAATACGGCAATCGTTTCCCCCGGCTGAACGCCGAGAGCCTGCAAACCAGCAGCGAATTGCTCAATAGCAGTGGCAAGTTCACCGTAGGTATATTTCGTTTCGGGGTTGTCATGCGGGTCGTGCAGAGCGAGATGATCGCCGTATTTGGCCGCGACAATGCGCCACACCTCAGGGATGGCCTCAATATCGTCATAGCGAATCGATCGCGCCCAATTATTTTTTTCTTGTTCGTGCAGCACCGCTGTCATGGTTTCTCCCCATATTTGCGTGATGTAACTTTTGCGTGATGTAACTTTTTTTTGTAATGTAACTTTGCGTAATGTAACTCAGTTAACTCATCAAGATGACTTG
>JAAUPS010000327.1 GCA_012033015.1 Phormidesmis sp. RL_2_1 | reverse complement strand
AAAAATCTGTAACTCTTCCTGCCAAAAAACATCGGCGGCGACGCTCGAAACGGCGACGAGCGATTTATTGCCCAATTCACCATGTCTATCTAGATAGTGTCAGTCAAAAAATATGCCCTGTTTGCTGAAGAAGCTGAACATTTACGCCAGAGAGGTATGGGACGGCGCACGGCCCTGCTGTTAATGGCCACCTACACAACGGTGTCTTTGTCAGGAGAATGGCTAGAAGCCTTTTGGTGTGATCAGTGCCAACAAACTCAGTGGTATCACGTGCATAAAGTGGGCGATCGCAACTACCACATCAAGCTTGCACCTCAAGCGCTCTGGCAGCAGGTGCAAGGCGTGACCCCCGTCGACGGCAATCCTTCTGTGGGTGAGTTTACTCGCAAGTCTTCTAGAATGTTAGGCCATCAGGGTTTAAAAGGGTTTCGGTTTCTCTAGGACAGGTTTCACCGTGGATCTATAGGTGCAAAAGCGTAAACTCTAATGCGGCAAGTAAGGACCGCTTAGAATAGGTAGGAATGAATCTATGATTTGCTGGGTTGAGGAGCGTTTGGCATGTATGAGTTTTCGCCACCTAAGCCTTTAAAAGAACGGTTGCCGACGATGTACGATCTCCCCAGCGAAGATCCTGAGGAGTCTGGTTTGCCTGACGAGTTTCATCCGACTCAAGCGCAGCTTTTGAGCGGTACCTTTAAGTCGCCTGTTGTACCCGCGGCTAACATTTTTTATGGGGGACGGATATTAATCTGTATTATGACTCTCGTCATCCGCAGTGGTATAAGCGTCCGGATTGGTTTGTGGCGCTGGGGGTCGCGCATTCTGCAACCGTTGAGGAGATGCGGTGGAGCTATGTGGTTTGGCAGGAGAGTGTGCCTCCTTTCTTGGTAGTGGAACTGCTGTCTGAGGGGACGGAGGAGGAAGATTTAGGGCAGACTCTGCGAGTGGTGGGCAAAGCGCCAACGAAGTGGCAGGTGTATGAGCAGGTTTTGCGGGTACCTTACTATGTGCTGTTCGATCGAGTGAAGCAAGAATTACAAGCATTTAAGCTAACGGGGAGTCGGTATGAGGCGCTGAGCTTGCAGGATGAGCGGTTGTGGTTGGATGAGGTGCAGTTGGGTGTGGGGTGTGGAAGGATGCTACCAAGGCACTCAGGGTAAGTGGTTGCGATGGTTTGATAGCGTGAATGATTGGGTGCCGACGACTCAGGAAACGGTAGAAGCAGAACGATCGCGGGCTGAGTATGTGGAGTCGGAGTTGGAGAAGGAACAGTTGAGATCTCAGCGATTGATGGAGAAGTTGCGATCTATGGGTATTGATCCTGATACGCTTGATGGCGAGGGTTGATCGGGTTTTGCCGTTCTGTCATATACGGAAGGGTTTTGGTATTGTGAGAGTGATCTGAATTTTGTGTAAGCGCTTTATTCTTAAGGTGCAAAGCGTTCTGGGAACAGGATAGCAAAATGAGACAATGCTGCCCGCCAGTTTTTAATCGGCCTGTTCCACTTCTTAGCGATGTTGTTCATCGCCAAATACATCAATCTGAAGACAGCATCTTCGCTAGGAAAGACCGCCTTAGTCTTGATAACTTTACGCAACGAGCGGTTGAGTGACTCAATGGCGTTGGTGGTGTAGATGACTCGGCGAATCTCCATTGGATAGTCAAATATCGGAATCACATTTTCCCAATGGCGAATCCACACCTGGCTGATGGCTGGATAAACCGGGTCCCACTTTTGGGCAAAGGCATCAAGTGCCGCTTCTGACTCAGCGAGTGTGGCTGCTTGGTAGATCGGCTTAAGGTCAGCAGCAACGGCTTTCCTGTCTTTCCACGGTACGTACTTCATGCAATTACGCATCAGATGTACGATGCAAAGCTGCACCTGAGTATGGGGATAGAGAGCCTCAATCGCTTGTGGAAAGCCTTTGAGGCCATCACAACAGGCTATCAGGATGTCTTTCAAGCCTCTGTTTTTAAGATCAGTGAGGACTTTCAACCAGAACTTAGCCCCTTCGCTTTCAGCTTCGCCGACCCACAGACCGAGCAGTTGTTTATCGCCTTCGCGGTCAATACCAAGAACCACGTAGACGGCGCGCTTGCTCACTCGGCCTGAGACCTTGATGTTCAAGTACAACGCATCGAGATAGACAATCGGGTAGACCTCATCAAGGGGCCTCGACTGCCATGCTTTAACGTCGTCGCTGACGCTTTCGATGACTTCGCTGATGATAGCGGCTGAAATCTTTGCACCACCGTAAAGCTCTTCGAGTTGAGCGCTGATGTCGCGGGTGCTGTTGCCTCTGGCATAGAGCGCCAGTATCTTCTCATCGAGTCCGGCAATGCGGCGCTGGTGCTTTGGCACCAATATAGGGGTGAAGCTACTGTTGCGGTCTCTGGGAATCGATAACTCCAACTCACCATCATCGGACTGGACGGTCTTCTTTGAACTGCCGTTATGACTGTTGGGTACAGTGTCCTCATCTGAGGCTTCGCGTTTGAGATGATGGCTCAGTTCGCCGGCTAGAGCACGCTCGATTAAACGCTTTTTGAGCTGCTTCATCAGACCTGTTTCGCCCAGGATATCTTCTGGGCTATGGCAATCTTCTAGTAGGTCGTCGAGCAAGTTATCGATGCGGTTCTGTTCTTTTTTCTTCCGAGGCATAGTGCGGTCTCCTTTATTTGTAGGATTTTAGACCGCTTACACAAAATTCTGGACAGTCTCCAGCATTACATTAGTTTGAAGTGCGATCGCATCTCCCCCTTTCTCCTTGATCTGATCAACGACATCTTCGGCAGCCTCGGCGCTACTAGAGTAGTTCACAACCATCTTGGCCCCTGCTTGGGCAAGGCACAGGGCGACCCCCGCACCAATTCCAGAACTTCCGCCCGTCACTAGGGCAATTTGATCTTGCAACGGTTGCATCTCTCTGTCTCGTATAGAACTTCAGCACAAAAACCTACGGAAGCCTGTGAAAGCACTTCCGTAGAGGGTTAGTTTATTGGCGATGCTAGGTCACTTAAACCCAGCATCGCAGTCATTAAACGACTTTAATCAACAGCGTCTTTGATGCCTTCTTTGACATCTTCGCCCGCATGACGAGCCGAGGCTTCGGCTTGCTTTGCCTTACCAGCAGCTTGGTCACCTTTATCGCCGGTCACATTCCCGAGGGCTTCTTGAGCTTTACCCTCAATATTCTTTGCTGTTGCTTTGACGCGATCTTCAGTACTCATCTGTTTGACCTCTGTGGGGGTGAATTTTTATCTTGCCTTTACCCTACTGAAATTTGCAGAGCCTTACACTCTATCGCGCGATAGTTCTTTGCTTCTGAAGGGTCCGCCTTGTGGTGGAGCCGACAGCAGTTCTATCGATGCTATGGTGCCGCTAAACTGCACTTTAGGGCCATATCTTCAGACAAACGTTATGCCTCATATCCCGAGAACCCTGCCGCAGATAAAGCTGTGCTTACCGCAAAAGATGATTAAAGAATGGGGTAGACAATGCAGCAATCGTTGAAGTGGTGGCAGCAGGGCGTCATCTATCAAATTTACTTTCTAATCGCTATGATCGCACTCAAACAATTACGCTGCCTGAAAAACTAGAGCCAGCGGAATGGAATAGTAAGCCACGGCAATCAGGGCATCTGATAATAAATGCAGCCCGATTAGGGGCGGTTGCCAAAGATAGCACCCGCCGTGGGGCATATACGGATTGCTGCGAAAAAACTGCGGTAGAGAATCCCACATACGAATGGGTCAGGAACAACAGGGGCAGAGATAGTGGCGAGTCTTACTCAGGCTCGGTCTGAGGTCAAGATTAAGTGACTAACCCGGACCGAAGCGCTCTCACGGCGGCTTGGGTGCGATCGTCAACACCCAGTTTTTGCAGAATATTATGGACATGGGTTTTGACCGTTCCCACGGTAACAAAGAGGGCTTCAGCAATTTCAGTGTTGCTTTTGCCAGACACAATTAGCTCTAAAGTTTCTAGCTCCCGCTCTGTTAACGGAGAAATTTCGATCAGTTCTTCAAACTCTGGCTGCACCGCATCAATCTCCACGGTTTTCTGCTCTGGGTCTGCCAGCGGTGGTTTTGGAGCTGGCGCAACACAATACTTGCGATCGCAGGATCAATCCAGTTATTGCCAGCATAGGTATCACGAACTGCGATCAGCAGATTGTCTAACTCAATATCCTTCATGCAGTAGGCATCAGCGCCTGCTGCAAAGGCTGCCAGCACGGCCTCTTCACTATCATGGCTAGTGAGTATCAAAATCTTAGTCTCAGGATTAGCAGTCTTGCCTTGGTGCTGTTTAAACTGCTGCGTCACCTCAATACCGTCCATATCGGGCAACCCAATATCGACAATCGCCACGTCGGGAAGGGTCTGCTGTAAAATCTTCAGCCTGCTTGACCCGATGAGGCTTCGCCCACACACTCTAAATCGGGTTGTTCCTTTAGTGCTGTTTTCAAGCCCATCCGAGTCAGGGCATGATCCTCAATCAGGACAACACGAATTTCGCTCATAGTCATTAGAGGTCCAGCATCTAGGCAATGATGGGCAATAGAGAGTATCGGAAGAGACTCATGAATCAGAATTATAAAGGGAGGCAAATATTGATTGCCTCTAACTTAGGATAGAGCGGATCCACCCTCAGCGAAGCCCCAATGTTCGAATAGCGCCCCTACTGGGCATCGCTTTTGCCCATCAGATGTGCTTCTAAGAACCACAGACGCTTATCGACGGTTCGAGAAATTTCAACATAGAGATCGTTCGTATCTTGATCGTTGAGCTCGTCTGTGTGATCGATAGCTTCCCTCAAGTGTTTGCCATACAGAGCAAACCGCACTGCCAGCGCCTCCACATGTGCTGTGCCCTCCACCGCTTCAAACGGATATTCTGGCAGGATTGATTCCTGGGCTGCCATCCGAGCAGTCCCCATTGCCGTGCCTGCGAGTGCCGTGACTCGCTCCGCGACCCTGTCAACATATCCTTCTAGCTCACCGGCCAGCTCGTCAAATAGCAAATGAAGCGGATAGAATCCATGCCCTTCACG
>JAAUPS010000106.1 GCA_012033015.1 Phormidesmis sp. RL_2_1 | reverse complement strand
GCAGATCAGCACCAAGCCTAGAATCATCTGGTACAGCCAAGGTCTTGGTCACCGGCAAATTAACAGAACCTTGTCATCCGCTGACTTGAGAGCAAAGGTTTCTATCGAACACTTGCTGCGCTTTATCGCCCTGATGATGAGTTCTGAGCGAGCAAGCCCCCGAATGCTGACATCTTAGCGAATTGCGGGCGGCAAGCTAGTGGCGACAAAAAGGATTGGGCTTATGCAGGATAATTACGGTAAGGGGCTAACATAATCATTTAGGCTATGCGTTGGCATAGCCTAAATGCCAGAGAATCGCGAGCTGATTTAACCAAAAGTGATGCCCTCGATTGAAACACTTAAATTTCTACACTTATTTGAAACTTTCGAGTTGATTTCGCTATTGCCTCGTAGTGATGCGAAAAATAGTGTACTTTGTTTGCTGATCAACCTTATCTAGATTTACCAAGGACGGTTCGCTCATTTTCCACATATAGCGGTTCTAAACTCTGACATCTACTATGGATAGTATGTTCAAAGTTACGAGTACGCCATCGGTGTGTTTTTCTCTAGAGAAAAACACTACCTGTAGTGATCAGCGAACCGTGGGTTACCAGTAAAAGTGCCATGAAATTGGTTTCGCTTTGGATCTTTTGATCCCGGTGAGATGCTATACACCAGATAAATTTAACTTTTTGTACTTATGAATCCTATCCTCAAAATACTAAAGAGAGAAACAAGATCTGGCAAGGAAAAGGTTATGTCAGATTTGATTTACTTTGTGAATCGGTGGAGCAAGGCAAGATTGGATCTTTCCAACTTGAAACTCGAATCTCTTTCGCCAGAAATATTTAAATTGAACTGCATTAAGTCGCTTGATCTGTCAAAGAATAATTTAGCGAATCTGCCAATAGGGTTTGAACAGCTTACAAGTCTTGAAATTCTTGATCTCTCTCACAACAATTTTCACTCGTTTCCGCCTATAGAATGCTTGCCATCCAGTCTAAAAAGATTGTTCTCAGAGGAAACAAAATTTCTCGCGTCATTTTAGAGAAGCCACGGGCTTAACCTCGATAGTTAGTATAGATTTGGAAAATAATCAAATTGAGACATTTTACAGCGCACCCTTCAACAGAATAGTTTAAGAGAATTAAACTTGAGGGGAAACCGTCTTAAAACTTTCTATTTCAACGAAAGCACCTCGCTGAGCTCCCTTAATCTAAGCCACAACAGGATTCGAGAAGCATCGCTAGGTATTCATCCGAAAAATAATATAAAACATATATTTCTGGCTCAAAATCATTTAAAGGAAATACCCCTATGCGTACTCAATTGCACGTGTCTGATAACACTCGATATATCTTCTAACGAACTAACTTCTATTTCTGCCGCAATAATTAAACGGCTGACTTTAATAGAACGATTGTTACTCAATGATAATCGAATAACAGAGCTGCCCGCAGATTTTCATCAGATGAGGAAACTTTGTGAGCTTCAAGTTTCTCGAAATCGCATCAAAGTTCTTCCGCCTGAACTTTCTCGAATCGAAAAACTAAAAATCGTCGAAGCCTTTGAAAATCCTCTCGAATCTCCTCCTAGGGCTGTAGTAGAACAGGGTAGTTCGGCAACTATAGGGTTTCTTAAAGAAATCGACGTTCAAAGCATTTCCGGAAATCAGCATCGGTTGTGGACCTCTAAATTAATGATAGTGGGTGAAGGCGGCGTCGGAAAGACCTCTCTCGTAAAAGCGCTTAAAGGCGAGGCTCACGACAGCTCAGAGTACACTACCCACGGGATACGTATAGAGTCTATTGAAATTCAGCATCCGCAGGAACAATCGATTCAGATGCATTTGAATGTGTGGGATTTTGGTGGACAGCAATTTACCATGCAACACATCAATTCTTTCTTACGGACAACTCAGTATTCATCTTTACATGGAATGCGAGAACTGAATTCAACCAGGGTAGACCTTATTACTGGCTTGATATGATCACTGCTAACGCGCCTAATGCACCTATTATTTTGGTTGCAACACATCTAGATCAGAGAAGGGAGCTAATTCCACTCGACTACTTACAGGAGAAATATCCTCAAATATCTGCATTCTTCGAAGTAAGTAGTCTCGACCGACAAGGAATTGGAGCCTTGTATTCTAAGATTCGGGAGCTAGCTGCCAATCTACCACTTATGGGAAAACCTTGGCCTGAAAAATGGGGAGAGGCTACGTCTGAGCTAAGAAAAAGAAAACAAAAGTTTATCTCAAGAACAGAGCTGATGAACGTATTCCATGAACACTCTCTTGATGTAGACGAGTCTGAAGTGCTGGCAAAATATTTACACGACTTAGGGGAGATATTGCAGTATCCAGAATCTGACACTTTAAAGGATCTCGTTATTCTACAACCGCAGTGGATTAGTGAATATATCAGCAAAGTTATAACTAGCGACTCTTTGCTGAATACAAAGGTATTTTGAATCAGAGAACAGTGTCAAAAGAGTGGGCGGATCTAGAAGAGCCGATGCAAGAACTATTTTTAGATTTGATGGAGCAATATGATTTAGCGTACAAAGTCCCAGGAAATTCTGATAGTAGAGCTATTGTGGTAGAGCAGCTCAATCCAGATAGGCCCCAAGAATACCAGAACTGGCGACAACTGTTAAAGCGAAAAGATTTAAAGAAAGTGGAGATAGAATATCAATTAGGTTCAATGCAGCCGGGTCTTCCGACTTGGTTTATTGCACGATCTCATCGCTTCTCAGTCGGTATTCATTGGAGAAACGGTGCAATCTTTGCAGATGGCAAGGATAGAAGGAACTATGCACTGATTGAATCCTTTGATCAAGAGAAACTCATTAGACTTAGTTGTGTTGGTAATAGTCCACATAATTTCTTGTCTATCATGAAGGATGGCCTAGAGTTAACGTTTTCAAGATATCCGGGAATGAGAGTTCGTAGTTTTGTTCCGTGTCCTGAGAATATTGAGAATCTTTCTTGTGAGGGAAGATTCCCCTGTCAATCGTTAGAAGAAGCATTAGGTCGAGGGCTTTCTTCGATGCAGTGCCAATCATGTTTTAACCAGATCGAAATTAAAAAACTCTTATTTGGAATTGGAGGTGTTAACACAGAACTATTTACTAATATTGAGGAAAAGGTTGGCATTATAAGCGATCTTCTTCCTACGCAGATTCTAAAGGCTCCGGAAAATCACTCCCAATTTGAAGACCAAGTATTTTTGATACACCATGTTAACAGAATCATTTCTCAGGCAATTTCTGAGCTCAGCGAGACACAAAGCTCAGAGCTAAAAGAAATTCGTCAAATGCTCGCAGGAATATCTGATAATTTCGATCTGCTTCATCGAAGGTTTACGGCCCAATTCAAGGCCATCCAGGGTAGTAGTGATTCTCACTGTCCAAGTACGTTTTTGTTTCGAGCAGGAGATAAGCCAGAGAATCTTATAAGCAACTCACCTTTAGAACTGCACCTGCTCTGTCAATATCCGAAACAGATACATCCGGCTACTCTACCAATTGGCGAAGACAAAAAGTACTCACCTTACATAATTCAAAGTCCAAAAGAGTGGCTTATTAGGATGGCTCCTTACGTTAAGGCTCTTGCTCGGCTAGTCTCGTATGCAACAATCATTCCTAATAATCCCTTATCTAATGCCGCCGATTTAACTGAAAAATGTCTTGAGCACATGGACTATTTTGTGCAACAAATAGATGAGCTCACGGAAAACTCTACATTGCCGAGTATGTATGCACAAGATGATGAAATAGCCGTTGATGGGGGCACAGCTCAGAGCATTTAGATCTATGCTAGACAAAATTGACCCAGACCATAGATGGCAGGGTTTGAAAAAGTGGCTTTCCCCTGAGGGGCATTATCTTTGGTTATGTCCTTGCCATCATGCCCAATGCGGAAATCATTTTGACGCATGACAATAGCTAAGAATAAATGCGTTTCAATCATGAAGGAAACGTAATCAGTGTTCCCGCAAAATGACGTTCACTTCGGGATCTTACGCACTTTAGATACTGGTGGCGAAATATTGAGCCTTACTCAAGGTGGTCTTGACGCAATTGAACACGTTTAATCAGTAAATTTCAGCGCTGTTTGAAGCTTTGCCCGATGACGCATTGCTTCAGTCTTTACCTGGTGCAGGCCCTCATTTAGCACCTCGCCTATTGGCGGCTTTTGACCAGCTCTTGCCGAGCTTTACTGAAGCCTACCAAGCCGCCCACCCGATTTCACCAAAACGTCAGCGGGCACCGGGCGGTGGGCGAATCTAGAAGAGATGGAGGACAAGCTCTTTTTCGTGCTTTTCTACTTCAAGTGCCACCCCACTTTCGATCTGGCTGGTATCTTTTTCGATTTTGACCGCTCCCAAGCCAATCGATGGCTACATCGGTTGCAACCCATCCGAGAAACTGCCTTGGGTAAAGCACTGATGCTGCCCAAGCGTCAACTGCGTAGCAGCGTGTCGTCGTCGAACATGCTTTTGGTGGGATAAAACGCTACAAAGCCGCAGCGGATATCTATCGCAATCGCAAAAAGAACTTCGATGACCACCTGATGTTGACCATAGCAGGACTATAGAACTTCTACCTGGAGGCAGCTAAAAAAGAGGAGAACAGGGGAGGTGTGCAAGGAAGGTGGAGCCTGTTCTTTTCACTATTTCGCAACAGCTCTGATATCTAGCATCCTTTCTACTCCCTGGCGAGTATCTTTTGATACCTCCATCTATGCCTGTGAGATTTGATGCTCTTTGACATATTGACGAAGCGCACGATTGACAGATTCTGAATCGGGAAAAATTTTGCGCAAGTCAGGGTCTATGACGACTACATTCGTCCCTTCTTTGTATCGGCTCGCATACTTTCCGCGTATCCCAGACTTGATCAGATCACCTGAATATTCGAGCCTGAGAGTGTCTTCATTGCTCATGTGCTCTGTGCTCCAAAAGTTAGCTGGAATAACTGGCTAGCCAGCTCTCCACTTCAGAAACATCTGAAAAATCCAGCAGAGCTTCACTTAATTCGTCCAATGCCGTCAACTTTAGAGTCGAAATTGATGCTGGGATACCTTCTGGTAGTTCGCCAAATCGCTTTCTCAACAGGCGCAGAATGACACTTGCTTCCCCCTCAGCCTTAATTTCCTGATAAACCCTGGTTTCTTCGAACGTTATGTCTAGCATTCCTTCTACTTCCTGACGACTGATCTGCCCAAAACGATATGAAATTATGGTTACGACCACATCTATAATGACATGGCCTTCTTCTGGTGATACCTCTTTCTGAGAGCGGCTGAGTAGCTCTTTCGCTTTTTCAGAGGCCTGTTGTTTGTCTACGGTAGTCAGCACCATCAGGCTAACCCACAACGGCAACTGGTCAATATCGCCTAGCTCGTCCAAATATATCCGGTGTACCTGCCCTCCGTTCAGGAAGCTACTGTGCGGCAGCAGGTCGCTTTGCTCTGTACTACGCGAAGGGTATATAACGATGACCTGCCAGCTAGTGAAGCGCTCCCTATTGCGATAAAAGTAGAGTCCCACTTCAGCAAAGATACGCTCATAGAGCCGTTCGTCCTTTTGAAACTGCGCTTCTACGAAGAAAACGATTCCTGGTTTCCTCGGGCGGCAGAAAAACACCATCAATCTCGAACCTGGGTTCTTTGACGGCCACAGAGTCAAAGCGATAGGCGTCGGCATTATCCGGTGGGTTGGGGACGAGTTCAGATAGGAGCCCAGGCGCTTGACTGAAGAGGTAGTAAAAAATCGAGTCTCTACGCATGTGATAGTACGTTTCTAGTACATCTGAATTTTATCAGGTGTTCATTCTTTTTTTGCCTGCGGCACTTCAATGTGAAAATTGCAGGTATCAAGTCCCGCCTCGACGCAAGCCTGCAATTCTTCCTGGTTCCAGCGCTCAAAGTCAGCCCAGGTTGATTGACTGGCCCTGGTGCTATGCCCAAACCACCCAAACGCCCAGCCCGTCGCAAATAGTAAAGACGCACCCAAGCAGGCAAAGCCAGCGGCTTCCATGTAGTAAGCCTTGCGAAACCGCTTTGATATGTCCTTCACCTGCTCAGCAGCGGTGGCTTGAGCGCTAGCGATCGCATGAGCTGCCAGCTTCTCTGCCTCTGCCCTAAGCTGCTCAGCCTGCTCTTGAAAAGCTTTTGTCAGCAATTCTGCTTGTGAACCTGCCTGCGTCCGAATCTTCTCCTGCTCGGCAGCAGATGCCTGCTCGATATTCCCAAGTGCCTGGGTCAACTGCTGAGCGGAAGTGCTGCTTTCCTTAGCCGCGATCGCCCACGACTCCTGTAACTGTCCCCAGCGCTCATCCATCTGAGTAAGGAGCTGCTTGAAGAGCTGCTCAAATTCCTGTGGATACTTTTCCAGCAAAACTTCTAGCGTGGTGGTGCCGATGAGCAAAATGAACGTCGGGTCATTCTCATCAATATCGTATCGCTGGACTAGGGCGCGTACCTTATCTCGAAATTCCTGAGACCGCCCCTTCAGCAGCAAATCCAAAGAACTGTCTGTCATGCCTCCACTCCCAGCAGATGCCCTGCCTTCGAGAACTCCTTGCGGACATTCTCACGCCACTGGTAAACCATCGAGCGTCGCATCGTCGGCAGGCCGCTGGCTTTCTCTATCGCGTCGCTATAGGTCAGACTATTCTGGTCGATGCTGCTGCTGGCGATCGCACCCAGCTCAGGAAAATCTACAGTCATTCCGCCCTGCTTCTCTAGCTCAGTTTTGATGCTAGAGCGATTGTAAGCATCGAAGTAGTGCGGCCCACCAAAGTGCAGATTCCTAACGGCGACATGAGCCACGGGTAGACCCTTGGCATTGGAGAGCGCATGTTCGAGCAAGTTGACACTTTCAAGCGTCGTACTCAGTACCAAAACGCGCGTTAGTCTGGCACCCATCTGTCTGAGATTGCTGACAAAAGCAAAGCGCTCTTCTAGCAGGCCAAGCAGATCGACTTCGCCCGCTGGGGAGTCGATGATGATGTAGTCGTTTGCCTTATTTTCTATGCGCTCAGCAAGTGTCTCTACGGCAATGTCAGCGGTCTTAGTGTCAGGACTGGTTATGGGCAAAAACTCAGCGCCATAGAAGCGTTTGAACTGTGGATTGATCGGGTCGCAGTCGTAGCCGTAGACGTATTCCGTTTTGTCTGCGAGCAGGTCGGTTAAAATGCGCGCTGTCGTCGTCTTGCCAACACCCCCTTTGCCACCGCTGACCCAGAGAATGAGCGGCTCAATTGATGGCGCTTCTACAGTGGGTTTGGCAGCGAGATCGGTGCTCTTTTGGGGCGTCAATTTTTGCTGACTCATAGGTCTAGTTTCATCTCGATAGGTTTACCGTGACCGTCAGGATAACGATCTGGATTTTCATCGGATTGCAGTCTGCTCTTGCCAAACTTTTTGCGCTGAGGTGTCGCTGCGGAGGGCAACTGCTGCGTGCTATCTTGCGCTTGTCGGGTAAAGGCTGCATTCTCAGCGAAAGGAGGCTGTTCTCGGCTCGGCTCAGGCTGGTTAGCGCTGCCTTTCTTAGCGCCATTCAAATACTGGCGCAGGGTTGGCTTCGTCAACTGAATACCCTCTTCTTTGAGGACAATTATCAGGTCTTCGTAACTGTAGCCATTGTCAAGCAGATGGATGAGCTGCTGCACATTCTCTGCGATTAGCTCTTTAGTGGTTAGTGTATTCTTTTTCTTGGCTGGAAGTTGTTCTAACTTACGACTAAAATTATCTGCAAATTCTCGGGTAATGGGAGGGCGTCTGGCTCGCTTTTTTGACATGGTTTCATCCTGCAATTGATGCCTTTGCTGTGGCAGTTGGATACCTCCCTGCGAACCGCTCTGTCCGATACCCATCAGGTGGGCGTTAGCTAGGTGCGCTGAGATTTTGGAGTCTTGGCTTCACCGCTCAGCCGCTCTCACCCAAGCTCAGCTATGGCCTCAGCAACCGACCTGATGCCGCTGCCATTCCTGACGTGGCTCTCGGTGGGTGAGAGAGAAGATGCACCCACTGAACGTTCTTAAATCCATCTGTTGCTTTTTGTATATTGCCGCTGCGATTAAAAGTGCTTCTGATAGCTTATGGATGACGACATCTAACTTGTTGCCTAATAGTCACTCTTATAGCAAGCTGTCCAAGTATTGTTCAACAATGAGTAACACTTCTTCTTATGCGATTGCAAAAGTCGGTAGGCGCTTCAAAACAAGTGGGCAGATAGCTGCCTGCGACCAACATAACTGTCGTAGCCGAGAGACGCTCAATGCTGATATCCATAAGTCAGCCCGTAACGAGCATTTTGTGGGCAATAATGATCAGCCCCTGTTTGAGCTAGTGTGCAACAGAATTGGTAACAATGGCGGTAAAAAGATTAGGACAAGCGCCGATCCAAGACAGTCAGCCGTCTTAGCGTTTGAGATGATGCTGAGTGCATCGCCCGAATACTTCAGACCCAACGCACCTAGTGAGGCTGGAGAGTGGGATCTGAAGAAGCTAAAGGCATGGGAAGCGCTGAGCGCACAGTGGTTGAAAGAACGCTATGGCGATAATATTGTCCGTGCGACATTTCACCGCGATGAAGCAACGCCACATATTCATGCGGTGATAGTGCCACTGAATGAAAAGGGGCACATCAATGCCAAGGAATATATCGGTGGCAGGGCGAATCTAGTGGCACTACAAGATAGCTATGCCGAGGCGATGAAACCGTTAGGGCTATCGCGTGGCATTCGGGGGAGCCAAGTGCGCTACGAACAGGTGAAAGAATTCTACAAAAGCGTTAAACAAATTGAAAGCTTAGCGCTACCCCTAGATGAGTTGAAAGCGCTGGCTGTAGACAGACAAAGGCAGGTGCAAAAGCGCAATGAGTTTGAGCAAACAGCACTGGCGCTATCGGCAGAAAACTTTCAGTTGAGAGGCCAGATAGCCGCGCTGCAAGAGCAGCTAAACCGGGTGCAACAGCTCGCTGATAGAAGTCATGAACTGAGAGTAATTTCGCTGCCTGAAGTGGCGCTGAAGCTGGGTATGCAGCCGAGTGAGTTTGATGTCAATCGCTGGTCAAGTTCCAATCACGCTATTGTGATAGCTGGCCCGCAGTTCAGGTTTGCAGGTGAAGGTGATAAAGGACAGGGTGCGATTGATCTGGTAACGCGCGTGAAAGGCTGTAGCTTCAGCGAGTCTTTGGTGTGGCTAGAGCGTCAGCTAGGAACAGGCGCAGCCCGAGCAGCGGCTATCGCACAAGTTGAGGTTGCGGTCGCCGAAGTAGAAGCGAGTCAGTTTATACCACCTGTGCAGTCAGAGGAGCGATGGTCGGTGGTAATCGATCGCCTGCTGACGCAAACGTATCTGCCTTCTCCGCTGATAGATGAGCTGCATGAAAAAGGGCTGATTTATGCCGACGGCGATGGTAATGCCGTGTTTATTGAGCGTGATGCTCAAGGTGATATTGCAGGTGCGATTCAGCGGGATGAAGCGGGTGAATTTAAGCGGTTAGACGGGAGCGCCGAGGAGGCAGCTTTCTATGTTGTTATTCCTGATAATGCGCTAATGGAGCGGCCCGACCGGGTTGTAGTTACGGATGACCCGATAGAGGCGCTAGCCAAGCTGACGCTAGAGAGAACCGCGCAGCCTACTCAGTGCAATCAGTATCAGGCGCTCGGTGGGCCTAGAGCGCCGATAGCGCACAGTCAGGCTGTTGGTGCGCTATCGGTTGCCCTCAGCCGCAGTGAGGAAGGTGAGCAAGCTGCGCAGGAGGTATATCGGGTCATCCCTTGGGCACAGAGCGATCGCCCCGAGACCTCGCATCAGGCGCAGGTTAAGGCCCAGATAGACGCGCTACGGGCAGCCATGAAGCGCGCTCAAGGTCAGAGCCAGCAGTTGCCGAAGCGTGAGCGAAAGCAGCGCAAGGGGAAAGACCAGGGATTGGGGATGTAGGGTCGAAGCGGTAAACTGGAGGGCAATCAGTCTCTAGGCCAACCTCCCTAGCACTCAGACTAGCCCCAGTCCACATCCTGGAGGATTTAACCAATGCCCCGCCCTACGCCGAACTGGCAACCGCTCAGTATGCTCCCGATGATGGCCGACATGGTCTCTGGGATGCTAGACGAAGTGAATACTCAGCTCCAGGTCTTGCGGCAAGCGCAAGAGAAGCCGCATGTTCTCGATGACTACACTGTTGGCCGGGTGATTAAGGTGTATGGCGAACAGCAAGATTTTTTGTGGGTCTACGAGGCGCAGATGGAGCGCTGGCAGCAGGAGAGCCTAACCGCGACACAGCGTCAGCAGATAGAGCAAATGGGCCAGCAGCTCGCACAGCTTAAGTCAGGGCTCATTGAGATTCTGGAGATCGCCCACGACATTAAAGGGCAGACGATTGAGGCCGTGCTGGGCAAAAGCGACGAGGAGCTAGCGCTGGATGTGCTTTTAGGGAAGATAAAGCCCCCTATCTAGTCGCTCTGTGAATAGCTGGCAGCTTCAACGTTGACCCAGTGGTTGCCAGAGTAGATGCCTTCGTAGAGGAAGGTCGGGCGATGCGTGAGGCGATGCAATCGCAGCTTGCAGCCATTATCGCAAACAGCAGACAGATTGAACTGCTAAAGCAGCAGGCTAGCTAAGACTCTTGATTGCCTCTCAGCCTTCTTGTCGTCTTACAGCCATCCAGTGCGATCAGGGAAAAGCCCAGTGCAACACCTGAGTAACAGGCGGCATCGACAGCCTTGCAGCTCTAATATCGTTGGAACAGAAGATACTCATCGAACAAGAAAGCTCCACGGCTCTTCTAGTTTGCTACTGTACAGCCTGTTGCCTTCAGTAGCTCATCCCTTTATCGCAAGCTTTGGCCTTCCTTTTTGGCTTGGTTTTGCTAGCTGTCCGGCTGTTCTGATTCGCGTGACGCTGCTGAGCCGCCTTACGGCCAGGTTTAGCCTGTTGGTCGGTAGTCTTTTGCTGTACTCGCTTCTCTTGCACCTCTTCAGACAGTTCCGCCTTATTCACAGTTCTGCGAGCATATTCCCCCGGACGGTTCAGTGTCTTGGCATGAGGGCTATTCTGAGTAATCGCCTGCTGAACCGCTTTCGGGTCTTCGCCCGCGAGCAGGGCGTTTTTTGCGATCAGCTGATCGCTCATCTGCTGCATTTTGGGATTGCCCTGTGCCATGCTCTCAAACACCCCGCTCTCGCCGGGACTGTACTTGTTCCATATCCGCTGAGCAGAAGAACTGTCTTGAGGCGTATCAACGCTTGCAGCGGGCTTCTCCTGCGCCCTATTCGTTTCAGTAGAGTAGGCTACGTCGTTTTCCCTGGCTACTGGCTTGCGGATTGGGGAAACTGTAGCTTGCTGAGGATTCTCGATATTGGCCAGTGCCTGATTGTGGGCTCTACGGACTGCTTGGGAACGGTTTGCGCCATTTCCTCTAGCTAACTGGTCAGCGGCTGTTGAGGCCACTTCAGACGAGACGCCGTGCTTCTCAAAGACGCTCTGGTACATATTTTTGAGCACGTTATGCTGATTTATTTCCCGGTGCGCCTGGGCGACAGGCTGACTATCAGCGGCCCCTTTCTGGCTCACGAGGTCTTTGCTGGCGGCAGCGGCGGTCTGTGGTGACGCCCCGTTTTGTTCTAGCGTTGTTTGGTAAGTTGTTTTCAGCGCTGCTTGAGTCTGCTTCGGGTCTAAGCCATTGATAGTTTGCGCCCTCACTTCGGGCGGTTTGCCATTGATGCCCAGATTTTCCTCAATTTCTCTTCTACGAGCATTTGCCTGCTGCTGCTCTGCCGGTGCCGCGTCTGGATTTACCGCTGTGGCCGTGGCCGTGCGATATTCTTTCGCCTGCCCTTGTGCATGAGCGATCGCCTGCGCTTCCGCCTCGGCCATCGAGGGACTGTCTTGTGAACCTAGCCCAATTGCCGCGTCCGCCGCTGCGTCCCTGGCAGTGCTTTCGTCTACGCCATGTTCTCGATAGGCTTTATAGAAGTCCCGGAATAGCGTCTCATCGCCCGGTGAAGGGATGTAGGGCTGAGAAGATTTCGCTTGCTGGCTACCGTCTTCCTGGTTCTGATTGCTTCGCTGCTTGGCATCTTCCGCGCGCTGCTGTAAGAGAAGGCGAATCATTGCTTCTGTCAGCTCGCTTGCTTTACCGGCAGCGGCAGTTTCGGCTTCTTGGACAGATCTGTGGTCGCTCATGGGTTACTCTCCTGTGCTATTCAAAGCGGCTGTCATCACCATCGCGTCTTGCATCTCCGCCTGGTCTTCTATTGAGATGGGGGCTCCCG
This sequence comes from Phormidesmis sp. RL_2_1, assembly GCA_012033015.1. GTDB lineage: Bacteria > Cyanobacteriota > Cyanobacteriia > Phormidesmidales > Phormidesmidaceae > Phormidesmis. The sequence continues at coordinate 3,978 of JAAUPS010000106.1, read as the reverse complement.
TCTCTGCTTCATTGTTGTTATCTTCATCACCCTCAACCTGGACAAGCGGCAGCAGCTTCTCTACCTGTGCCGTTCGCTCAGCTAGCGCTTTGTCTGAGTTGCTGACATAGTTAGGGTCACTCTCTCGAATAGCGGTCAGGCGCTGCTTTCCCTTTTTATCCCAGATGTCTCCAGCTACCTTTTGTTCGTCAATCTGTGCCTGATTCAGCTTGGGCCGAGCCAGGACTGGAATAGACGCCTGCGTCCCGTCCTGACTCTGATATCCCGGCGCGAACATCACGAACTTACCTTTGCCGAAGCGGTTGATCTCATCCGGTGTCACCAGCGCGACCTTTTGCCGGTGCTGGGTGCGCGTTGGTTTCATTAGCATTGCGCCGCTGCGACTCCAGGTATGAAAAAGGCGATCGCACTCCCCGATCCGCGCCGATACCTCCTTGGCCGTGTCCACATTGTTTGGATTAAAGAACAATGAATTGCGGCAGCCACTCATGATAGAACTAGCCATCTCCTTGCCGTAGGTCTCGCGTAATTGTGAGAATGACTGAACGCCGAGGAAGGCGACTAAGCCTGCCGAACGTAGCAGGTTCACGTACTGGGCAATCTTGGGCAGGTAGAGCAGCGGTAGTTCGTCCAGGAACAGGACAAGGATGTTTTTACGCGGCTCAGAAAAGTTGTGAGCAATCAATAGCTCTACCTGTGCGGCGATCAGCGGCAGCACCGCATCCTGCGTCTCCTCATCGACCTGCAAGAAGAGAATCTGTTTGCCATCCATCTTCAGCGGCACGGTAGAAGGCCCACAGAAGGAAGGAATCAGATCGGCAGTGACAAAGCGCTCAAAGATACTTTGCGCGGTGACTATCATGCCGACGAGTTGCTTTTCGCTTTCCTCAGAAGCTACAAGCTGGCCAAACTGCTTGAGCGTCCAGGCCGGTACATTCTCACTTTGCATCAGCGCTTTGATCCGGCCAATTAGGTTAGGACGATTAATGATTTCGCTGACTGTCATCAAATCTGATTCGGGCAGTACTTTGCTGAGCATAATCGCCGCCTGCACAATGCCAAGGCCCGTGCGCTGAAAGAAGTCGCCCTTGCCTGACTTATTCGGGTTGAAGCCTGCTGTATTCTTTTCCAGGATGTTGGCGAGCTGCAATGCCCGTGACGCATCGGTTGGCGAGCGGATGAAGTCATGCGGATTGAGGCAATCGGAATAGCGCTTACCAGGGGCGATCACCCCTACTTTGTAGCCTTCGCGGGCAGCAATCGGGGCAAAGCGGCGAGTGATGCTGTCTTCTCTAGAGCCTTTGGCATCAAAGACAATCGCGGGCAGGCCCCGGCTAATCACCTCCATCAGGCCAGGGTCACCAATGGTCGCTGATTTACCTGAGCCGGGAGCGCCGACGAAGAGAACAGATTCATTAGCGTAGGGAATAGCGACATCGCCTAGCTGAATCGACATCTCCAGGCCATCTGCTCGCTTTTGCTGTTTGGCGAGTTTGCGAGCGCGGGCCTTCTCAGCGCGACTGGCAAAGCGACCAGTACCCAGCTTTTGCTGCTTCGGGGCCATGCCGATACGGACGAAGCCCAAGGCCCCGATCAAAGCCATCATGAGTAGCAGTGTGGCACCAGAAGTAACCGGATGTTCCTCAATAGCGGTTTCGACGAACTCTGAGGGAGGTTGAAGGCCGATGTAGTACTGCTGGTTCACTGAATTTCCCATGAGCCATCCTGATAGCACAGTGTGTCTTTTTCTGTCTCTTGAAAAATGCTCTCTTCCTGAGATGGTGGGACTAGCAGGCAGGGTAGCTCCAAAACCCGCATTATCGACTACTTCCACGATGGGATCATCGGTGCTCGTTCGTTCAACATAAACAGCGAGAACTCTCTCTCCAGTTGAAGGGCGATAGCCTGCTAAAGCGCAGCCACCTATCCCACACAAATCAGGCGTGTTGAAGTCTACCAACAATAGATCATCCTGTTGATAGCCAACGGCTGAACTGGCGATCGCTGTCCTATCCGCGCTGGGCGCTGTACTTTCAGCTACGATTTCTGTGAGCTGTGCTGGTGATACCAACTCTGAGAGCGGTTGCCAGTTTTGCTCCGTTGGATTGGCGATCGCCCGATAGGAAGCAACGCCCGTGATCAAGCTGAGTCCAGCGATGGTGATCGCTAGTGATGTCAATAATTTAGATTTCATCGCTTTCCACTTCTTGTTTGGGTTAGATCTACTCTTCGTAAGTCTGTAATGCGCTATTTGCCATCTTTAGAACGTCATCCTTGTCTGCCATATAAATGCTGAATGTGTAGAGATAATCAGCTACCTGTACGAAGACAGATGTTGGTGTGTAGATTCCTTCTCTAGAGGGGCTAAATACCGCAGGTGTACCATCACTAAGGAAGATGGTTTCGTTTCTCGTTTGCGCTGACAGCTCCTGAAAACTTAAGGAGCTGTCGGCATTTAGTTCTCCTCTAACCAGCGCAAAGCTGCATTCTTCAACATTTGTGCAGTCTTCTGCTCTGTCAAAACTAATGATGTACCTTCCAGAACTGGGAGCGATGCTAGAAGCCCAGTACTCTGTCGGTGCTGCTGGCGACGTTAAAGGGATCAGGGAGGGGACTCGAAGCGGAATCTCTGTAGCCAATGCTGTCGCCCTGTAAACCGCTTCTACTCTAGCTGGAATAGTCTGAGCTATACCCTCTTTTGGGGAAAACAGAATCACCAACATAGCCATGATGATTGCGACTATTCCCAGTCTTGTCAACTTCTTCATTGAACCGCTCCTATTTGAGTTGTACCTTTTACACCTGTGCGAACATCTATGGTCGTTAGCGTTCCACCGCCATCGATCACAGCTTGCATAAACTCATCTGGATCGACGTATACGCCATCGACTTTAACTTTGTAATCTAGGTGAGCACCTCTAGAAACGCTATCTTCTCCGCCTACAGCGCCTAGTGATTGACCAGAACTCACAAATGTACCAACCTGTACGGCACTGTTGACAGAGCTTTCTGAGAGATGCGTATAGATTTGCGTGATCTCTCTCCCTTCTGAATCAGTCGAAGTCAGAACAACTGACATAGAACCCTCACCAGTCGTCCTATTTGTAGCGATTGAGTATACGTCTGTGACCTCGCCACCGACTAGCGAGACCACCTCACCGCCTTCACCAGCCCCAAATCTAGAGTCGAAGTCAATGCCTGCGTGGTAACCGTTTCGATAGGGTCTATAGGCATCGAAGTCTTGAAAGTCAGCCTGTTCGTAAGCGATCGCATCTTCGATAGACTTGCCTGCGATCAGTCCCCCTGTTTTACACTGAGATTCTGACTCTGCTTGAGTTTCGGCCAGTCGATAAGATTCGGCTAGTTCTTCCCCATAAGTCTTGAGGGTCAGCCGCCCATGCGTATCAGACCAATTACCATCAATCGGAGCGGACGGGCCACCAAAATGAATTTGACCGGCGCGTTCAATGATTCGGCTACCTGAAAAGCCTTCACTAATAGCCTGTTCAATATTGCGTGTTTGATCGGTTCTAAATAGAGAATCTTGATCTGCCGCCGGGAAAAACTGATCAACCTCAGCGGAAGAGATCGCGCCGCCCCTGTCGGCTTTATCCAAAAATGCTTCCCCTCCAGGCTTTTGACGGATGATCTCTCGTACATCGGCTCGATAGGTCATGTATTGGTAGCGCCCTAAGCCGCGTCCGCCTGAAGTATAAGCACCGACTGAGTTGTAGTTCCCTTCAATGCTAGAGAAAGCAACAGCTAGAGACTGAAAATTGACGCCACCTGGCCCCTCACCACATAAACTAAAGCCACCGCTGAGTCCTTTCGGTCTATTTCTATCAACTAATGCTTGTAGCTCCTTAGGCATCGCTGGCCGTAATCCCTTCCACCCCTCAGGCGCTTCGACGGGTTCAGTCACGCCGCCTTTGCCGTCCTTCACCCCGGTGAGGATGGTCGCCCCTTCATAGGTGGTGA
>JAAUPS010000326.1 GCA_012033015.1 Phormidesmis sp. RL_2_1 | reverse complement strand
AAGAAAACCAGGCTAACAAGGCAGAAAAAGATAGCGAGTTTGACGAACAAAACTAAATTTTCAACTCCATTCATCACCTCCATTCATCACCTCCATTCATCACCTCCATTCATCACCTCCATTCATCACCTCACGCTGAGGAATATTAAACATGTCATTGCTAAAATCTATCGATCAAAAATTCTTCCATACCGAAATTCCCTACAAGCCCATGGGTAAGTACGCTCACTTCCTGACGGTGCGCGTTACCGAGTCTTATCCACTATTTCAAACCGATGGCGAACTCAACAAAGCCCGTGTCCGAGCAGGCATCGAAGATCCTACACCCGTCAGCCGTTTGAGCATGTTCAAGCGCAAGCAATCTACGCCAGAACGTCTCGTCGGTCGCGAGTTACTGCGAAACTATGGGCTAATGACTGCTGACGAGTGCGAATATAATGTCAAATTTGCGATGGATAATCCAGATTGTATTGTCTATGGCTTTGCCATCGGTGATTCTGGCTCAGAAAAATCTAAAGTTGTTGTCGATACTGCTTTTTCAATTACGCCTTTCGATCAGTCTCATGAGACCTTTACCTTAAACGCACCATACGAAAATGGCACAATGGCTTCTAAGGGCGAAAACGGCTCTAAGGTTGGCGAAATCACTAGCCGCATTAATCAGCAAGATCATATTCGCCCCCAGGTGTTTTTTCCGAGCATTGTCACCCTCAAAGATCCGACCGAAGCAAACTTCCTCTATGTATTTAACAATATTTTGAGAACGCGCCACTATGGCGCACAAACCACTCGTACCGGGCGCATTCGCAACGAATTGGTCGGCGTTGTATTTGCCGATGGTGAGATTGTCAGTAACCTGCGCTGGACACAAAAGATATACGATCAGCTTAAGGCCAATGGTGAGCTAGCATCACCCGATCCATTGAACGAAGATAGTGTTTTAGAGGCGGCGCAGGCGCGATCGCATCCCTCATGTCAGCAGAATTCATTGTTCATACAGATTTTATTGGTGAAGACTTTCAGCCAGTACTCAGCGAAGTCAAAACGCTCACAGGCACAGAGGCCGGTATACAGTCCATTTTGCAACAGGCCGACACAGAAGCTAAAGCCTATGCGGGCAAGCACATCAGCAGTAAAAACAAGAAAGAAAAAGCGGCTAAGGCGTAAGAGACTATTCCCATGGTAAAAATCTATCGCTGTCAGCTAGAACTACACGACAGTCTGTATTTTGCAACCCGCGAACTCGGCAGGCTGTACGAAACTGAGCCCATCATTCATAACTATGCCCTGTCCTATGTGCTGGGCCTTGTCGATAGCGAGAAATTTGCCACTACCGTAGAAGACGAAGCCTACAGCTATCGCTACTTTTGCGGCGAGCAAATCCCTCGCTATCAAGAACAGCTTACTCCGCTGAATCGACAAGGCATTTATGTTACACCAGCTAGGGCAGTTCAGCATACCAGCGTATTAAATACCTGGAAATATGCGGACAATCGCTATCATGTCGAAATGCAGCCCACAGAGCGGAACATTCCTAGCTTTGGCCGTACAAAAGAGATTTCGGCAGAAAGTGTATTTGAATTCTTGGTTGTTTCTGAAAAAGAAATCACATTTTCTAGGTGGGTGAGAATTGGCAAATGGGCGAGCAAAGCAGAACTTACCGTACAAACACTTGAAAAAATCAAGCACAATGCTGAAAAGCCTTTTGTTTGCAGCCATCCGTTAAACCCCTTAGATGTCATGTTCACCAATCAAGTCCTGAGCTATGACACTATCAATATGCCGCCTGTCAGCCTGATTCACAATGTCAGCATGAAAGGTGCCTACTACACCACAGCAGAAATGCCAGAGCTAAAGCTGCCGATTCATATGCGCTATCACTTTGGAGAATAGTTTCTATGCCCTATAGCCTTGTGCTCAACTTAGTGCCGCTTGCAGCGATTCCAAAATCACATCTGAGCGGACGGCATCTGCACGCTCTATTCCTCGATTTAGTGCGATCGCAAGTACCGGAACTCGCAACCATCCTCCACGCCCAAACGACCTCAAAAGCCTTTACCCTCAGCCCCCTACAAACCAACCCCGCCACCCAGCAGTCTCCCGACACATTGCAATGGAACCACCGCCATGCCATTGCTGCCGGATCGCTATGCTGGTGGCGCATTACATTGTTAGATGACACACTCTTTTCCCAACTTGCGCACCTATGGCTGGGCTTGAGTAAACAACAGCAGTGGCAGCTTGGCGGCAGCCCAATTCAAGTGACCGCGTGATTGGCACGCAGCAGGTCGATCAGCCTTGGGCAGGCTATGCGTCTTACGCGCAGCTTTATGAACAGGCGAGCGATCGCACCCGTAAACTCCCCTTTTACCTGTGCACCCCCACCAACTTTCGCATTAGCGACTACGACTCCTCCATGCCAACGCGCGATCGCCTCTTCAACAGTCTCCTCAAGCGCTGGAACCACTACAGTAACTTACCTTTTGAGCCCGATATTATCAAAGCCATTTATCCGAGCGAATACCACATCCATTCAGAAATCGCCACCGACAGCCGCAGCAAATTCATCGGCAGCGTCGGCCACATCACCTTCAATATTCTAGGCGACCTGATGCCCAGCACCATCAAACAAATCAACACCTTGGCCAGCTTCTCTCTTTACTCAGGCATCGGACGCAAAACACCCATGGGCATGGGGCAAACCTTTTACGCGCAGCCCACCACCACCAGCCATATGCCCCGGCCAAAACCCTCGCTCAAACCCTCGCTCAAACCCTCGCTCAAACCCAAAGTGGTGATCTCATGAGTGAGACCTACTTACCCCTCTCCTACCTCAACGCTTGGGAATATTGCCATCGCCGCTTTTACCTGGAATACGCGCTGGGCGAAATGGAACTCAACGAACATATTGTAACGGGCACCCATCTGCATCGCAATGTGAATGAAGAGACAGTGCGCTACGAAGGCGAAACCACCATTTACCAACAGCAGTGGGTATGGAGCGATCGCCTCCAAATATCCGGCATTATCGATGCCGTCGAAGAAACCCATGGCCAGCTCGTCCCCCTCGAATACAAGAAAGGTCGCATGGGCAAACACCTCAGCGATCACTTCCAGCTCTGCGGCGCAGCCCTTTGCCTAGAAGAGCGCACCCGTCGAGAAATTCCATATGGTGAGATTTTTTACCATGGCAATCGGCGACGAGAACAAGTCCCTTTTACAGAAACATTGCGAGCAAAAACGGAAACTGCGATCGCAGCCGCCCAAGCCGCCATCCAACAGCCCATCCCCCCACCGATCACCCACAAAAACAAATGCCAAGCCTGTAGCTTGAGCAACATTTGCCTACCTAAAGAGACATTGACCCTACGACAATAACGCTCCCTACATTCTTCATCATTCTCCCATGACCTCTCTCTACATCACCCAGCCCGACGCCGTTCTCAGCAAAAATATGAAGCCTTCCGAGTCGCGCTCAAACAGACAGATGGTTCCTGGAAAAAACAATCCATTCCCGCCCAAACGATTGAAGACGTAGTGCTCATAGGCAATCCGCAGGTAACTGGTGACGCGCTGATGTACGCTCTAGAGCTAGGATTGCCCGTGCATTATCTCTCTCCTTTTGGCAAATATTTAGGCGCAGCGCTACCGGGCCATTCTCGCAATGGGCAGCTCAGGCTAGCGCAATATGGCGCTTACAAAGATACCGATGCCAAGCTCACCATCGTCAAGGCCATGGTCACCGCCAAAATTCATAATCAGTACGCCGTACTGTATCGGCATGGTCAAAAGGAGAATGCCTTAAACTGCGAAAAGCCTTGGTGGAAAAGCAGCACAGCATCGATCAGGTGCGAGGCATTGAGGGGCTAGCAGCAAGAGAATATTTTGCCGGTTGGGCCGTGATGCTCGCTGAGGACTGGCACTTTAGCGGGCGCAACCGGCGGCCACCGAGTGATCCGGTCAATGCTTTGCTGAGCTTTGGCTATGCGCTACTGCGCAGCCAAGTGACTGCAGCGACCCACATTGCCGGACTCGATCCTTACATTGGTTATTTGCACGAGGTGCACCACGGCCAGCCAGCTATGGTACTAGATTTAATGGAAGAGTTTCGGCCTTTAGTCACCGATAATCTGGTGCTGTCGGTCATTAACAATCGAGCCATCCAGCCCAAAGACTTTACCGAGAGCTTGGGGGCCTACCGGCTCTCAGAAAGCGGACGACGGACATTTTTGCAAGCGTTTGATCGCAAAATGAACGATACCTTCAAGCATCCGGTGTTTGGATACCAATGCAGCTACAGACGGGCGATCGCACTTCAAGCTCGCCTATTGGCGAAACATCTCCAAGAAGGCATCCCCTACAAAGGACTCGCATTACGATAGACAACCACAATGACCACGCTCTTTTATCTGATCATTTACGATTTGCCCGATTCTAAAGCGGCGAATAAAAGAAGAAACCGGCTGCACAAGCTGCTTTCAGGCTATGGTAAGTGGACGCAGTACAGCGTATTTGAATGTTTTTTGACAGGGATGCAGTTTGCCAAGCTGCAAGCCCAGCTAGAGACCCTAATCAAACCGGCAGAAGATTCGGTACGGGTGTATGTGATGGATGCAGGAGCGGTGAAAAAATCACTCACCTATGGTTCTGAGCAGCCGCGTCAGGAGTCAGCGATCATTTTGTGATGATCGTTAGCAAGAGATGTGGCGGTGAAGCCTTTGGGGGGAAACTGTTTGTGATCAAAAGGGTGCGATCGCGCAAAAAATTCCACAGATTTTGTAATAAGAAATATGGGTAAGTTGCCCCATCTGCCTATATTTTTGGCAAAGTAAAGCGAGGCCAAATTCCCTAGAGGTTTGCCAAAACATCAGAACCTTGAAAATACAATAGTTTCGAAGATTTTCACAATAGGTAACCACCCAAACGATCAGCCATTTTCCGATAATCTAGCGACCTTTGCCAAAACCTATTCTGAAATCACCTTATACTAAAGACTACAAGTCACAGACGCGCCAAACCCCAATCCCGATTACCGGGACTGAAAACGCGTTATCAAAGTCATCATCATTCATTCCTAGCTTTCGCGCCAA
>JAAUPS010000325.1 GCA_012033015.1 Phormidesmis sp. RL_2_1 | reverse complement strand
ACAATATAGCGTGTGCCGGATGCATAACGCCGACGGCGAGGCTACGCCAACGGGTACACGCGCGTTGCTTGGCCTGTTGTCACGTCATGGTTTCAGCCAACATGCTGTACCTCAGCCAAGCGACCAAAGCTATATAGAACCTTTTGCCCTCATTACTCTAGGCGTAAATCAACCTGATGAGGCTAGCTGAGCTACGCTAGCCAAAGCTGATTGAGCAAAGACAGCTCCAACCAATTAAAAAATACGGTCTGATCATCAGCCGGTAACTCATCTAGGGCCGATAGCGTCCGGCTTGTAAACTGAGATTGACCAAAAAAGCGGGTGCCCAAGCGATGTAACTCTAGCAATAGCGAGCTAAGTTCGCTTTCTTCCCATACAGGGATGCTCTCCATCAGCGGATTGATTCGCAAAAGCCCCCCCAAACCACCAATAGATTGTATGAGTTGAGGGAATTTGCGCTCTAATGCTATGGCAAATTTCTTGGCCTGATTATCACCGAGAAACTGTTCTACATCACTGTAAAGAGCCTGCACTAGCAATACACAAGCTTTGCCATAGGCCGCGGGAACAGATGGCTGTAGCAAATCCATATCGATATGGATTTGCCGCCATATGCTATAGCGAAAAGGCTCTTCTAAGAGTACACAGGGCTTGGTCTCGCTGTCAGTCAAGTCTTTAAACAGTGCTTGAGCTTCTGTATGCTGACTAGACTGAAATACTTTTAAAAGTCGAAAGGTTTTGTCTTGGTAGGACAAAATAGGCACCTTCTGGGCTTTTTTAGGATGCTGGATGTTAGTGATATCGACATCCTCGCGGGTCAACAAAAACATAGCGATAGTGGCTCTCTCGAAACATCCTCAGCTCAGTCAATGCATAAGCTTAAGTTGTGGAGTTAGCGTACCCAAAAGCAGCGTGACAGCCAAGACCATCACAATTAAAACCATCACAATCAAGACCATCACAATCAAGACCATGCTGACCAAGATTGTATTGGCTCATGCCCACCGATAATGCGGTTAAGTCAGCATGGGAAAAACGGTTGTAATGACGTCAACTTGACTGAAAGGTTTCATGAGCACGTGCTTAATGCCAAGTGATTGGGATACTTCGGGCTCAATTTTTTGAGGATCTGCCGTCATCAAAATAATCGGTGTCTTGACAAATTGAGGATTTTTGCGAAGCAGTTTGGTCAGGTCGTAGCCGTTCATGTGAGGCAAATCAACTTCAAGTAGGATTAGATCTGGCCGGTATTTGGGGATGTCTACCAAGGCTTGAACAGGATTCTGCATTAGGGCTAGGGCAAAAAGGTCATCTTCCAGAAACGTTTTGAGCATTTGCAGGTTTTGCAGGCTGCTATCAATGCAGGCGACGGTATATGTTTTAAACTCGCTATTAACAGAAGGTAGCGATAGCATGACACTGGGATGCTCTGAAGTCGGAAACACGTCTGATAAGGGGCCTTGTCCACCATTGTGCTCGATTGTATCCTTTGGGAGCATTCTGGGTGGGTGCCCCGGCGATGAGCCATTTTGTGAAGGCGCTTGGGGAATGTAAGCAGTGGCCTGTTGTTTTTGGTCTTTGAGGAGCGTACCGTTTTCGATGTAGATGATGCGATCGGCAATGTCGAGGATGCGATTGTCATGGGTAACCAGCAGGATGGCGCAGTGCTGTTCTTTGGCGAGTGCTTGCATGAGCTGCACAACATCTCTACCTGATTTACTGTCGAGTGACGCGGTGGGTTCGTCGGCCAGTACCAAGGTAGGTTCGTTGACGAGGGCGCGCGCGATCGCAACTCGTTGCTTTTGTCCGCCAGACAGCTTTTCAGGATAGCTACCGATTTGATTCACTAAGCCGACTCGCTCTAGGGCTTGGTCAGCTTTGTAGAGGATTTGCTTGCGATTAGACGTTCTTTTAAGTTCGAGCGCCATGCGAACATTTTGTCTGGCGGTCATAAAAGGCAACAGATTGTGTGCTTGAAAGACAAAACCAATCTCTCGGCGCACCTGAGTACGCTGGCTAGCAGATGCGCCTTGTAGCTCTTTACCCAGCACTTTGAGGCTGCCTTCATGAACCGATCTGAGAGCGCCAATGAGCGTCAGTAGGGTCGTTTTTCCTGAGCCGGAAGGCCCAGTCATAATCACAATCTCTCCAGGATGAATCTTGATATTAATATCGCAGAGCACCTGCTTTCTGAGTGAGCCTTTGCCGAAGTAATGATTGAGATGCTGAATATCAATGACTGGTGTTTGGCTGGCGTGCCAATTGGCCTGCTGACTAGGCTGCTGACTAGGCTGCTGACTAGATGGCGCTGAGGAAAGAGCCATCCTAGGAGAGAGCTGCGATGACATGGCTGCAACCTGATGCCGGTGATATTTGCGCGCCCGCAGAGAAAGAACATTTTTTAAGATACGCGGTGTTTGCATGTGACATTAGGGGGCGGATAACAATAGTAAGGCTCGGGAGTAAGGCTCGGGAAAAAGTAAAAACCAGAAAACAAGTAGAATGAGAAAGTAGCACCAAGCACTTAAGGTGAACTTTAGAACACATCTGCAGGATCACAGCGCTGCACTTTGAACACGGAGATAAGCCCTGAAAAAACGCACATCAAAACGGTCATAGAAAAGATAAATCCGATTCGATGAAAAGACATTTTGAAGATTAAGCCGGTAACCGAGATGGCGATTTTATAGAGGAAGTAGCTGAAAATACTTGCTGGCACAAATCCCAAAACAGAGAGTAAAAGCGCTTGCTGTAAAATAACCATGGACAAGTAGGTATCTGGATAGCCAATAGCTTTGACGGTGGCATATGCCTGAATATTGTTGGTCACATCGGCATAGAGGATTTGATAGCACAGCACAATACCAATGACAAAGCCCATAAATGTGAGAATGCTAAAGATAAATCCAATGTTGGAGCCATTTTTCCAAACCTCAAGCTCCCAGTTGAGCAAGCTTTCACGGGTATATACGGCAACGTTGCTAGATAGCCGCTCACGCAGGGCAGCCGCCGCTTGCTCGGGCTCCGCTGGAGAAGAGACAAACAAAACACCAATATCGACAAAGTCGAGCGAGCGGCTAGTTGTTTGGCATCGCGACTCGTCTGATAGCGTAGAAAATTGTCTTCACTGGTAATCACATTGCCGCTGTAGGCGGCAAAGTCGTTGCCCAAAGAAAAGTTGCCAACGACCTGCACGTAGCGATCGCCCAATTCTGTTACTACACCACGCTGCCGCTGACCAATTTCAGCTCTAGCGAAGCGATCTACTAAAACAGTGTTCGGTAGCTGTAGCTCTAACAGATGCTGGCGAATTTCTGGAAACTTAAAGAGATTGGCGTTGGGATTATAGGCAATGAGCCGTACGGTGCGCGCACTCTTGCCGTTGGCATTGCGCCAAACAGCTCGCCCTAAGTAAAGCCCAAAAGCCTTGCTAATTGTGGATTCGGTTTCAGCTTGATACAGTATTTCTGCGGGAAATTGAACCGGTGCAATTAGGCTAGCGCGGCGCGAGTGAATCAAAAACACATCGCCGTTGAGCTGCTCAAGTAGCCGCAATTGACTGTCGTAAAGGGCGTGCTTGAAGCCTACAAACATAAACATCAGCACGGCTGCAAAGATAATGCCCCCCAAAGAAAGCATCAGACGACCGGGTTTGTAGGTGAGGTTAAGCCAGGCGACCGGCAGTCTGGTGAACATAGGTGAGGATGCTCCTATAAGTCTCCTTTAAGGTACATTGGCTAAAACATATCGGTTAAAACATATCGGTTAAAACATATCGGTTAAAACATATCGGTTAAAATACGTCGGCAGGATCTGCAGCTAACACTTTGCGCATCGCAATCAGGCCCGAAACCAGACACATTCCTGCTGTCAAGATAGCGACCTGAAAGATTTGAGCCAGTGACATTTTCATAGGAATTGCGCCGTTAGAACTCAGCAGCACAAACTGATAAAGGGCCCAAGAAGATACTAGTCCAGGAACAAAGCCGACAATCGCTAACAAAAGTGACTCTTGCACGACTACACCCATGACAAACTGATTGCGAAACCCTATGGCTTTTAAGGTGGCATATTCTTTGAAATTTTTGGTGACATCGGCATAGAGAATTTGATAGACAATGGAAGCGCCTACGATGAGCGCAATGCCTGTGCCGAGTCTAAAGATAAAGCCAACGGCAGTTGTTTTTAACCAGTATTGGCGTTCGCGCTCTACTAATGCTGATTTGGTATAGAGGGAAACATCTTCAGGCAACATGGCCCGCAGGTCGGCGATTGCTTGGTTAATATCGCTGTTGGGCTTGAGCTTGATTAAGCCCAAGTCGATTTGGTCAAGGGGGCGCGATCGCATGATTCGCACAAAATTTTGATCGCTTACGAGCAGGGTACCGTCGGCGGCAAGGCCACCGCCTAGTGAGTAGAGGCCACCAATTTTAACTTGACGGTTATTGGCCTCGGCTTCTAGCCCGACTTCGGCTTTGCCATATTTGGGCTGCGATCGCACATCGAACAGCACAGAGTCCACGGCGGCTAACCCCGCTTGATTGGCAGGTTCGCCTAGTTCTGGCAAAAGCCAAGGATTTTCTGCGGGGTTAAACCCTAAGCAGAGAATTAAATTTTGCTCTGTCGTGGCTAAATCGCGCCAAGATAGATAGCCAATGTAGAGTGGCACTGCGCTCTCGACATCGGCGTAACTCTGCGCCTGGTAAAGCCGCTCTCGATCAAAAATTTTCGTAGACGTGCCGTTGGTAGACAAAGGCGAGATCAAAAAAATGTCGGCATCCATTTGGTTGTAGAGCACACCAGCCGTTTCATTCAATGACCCTAAAAAACCCAAGTTAATAAAAACCAGCAGCACCGCAAAGGCCACGCCGCCAACACCAATGAGAAGGCGCATACGGTCGTAGATAAGGTTCAAATAGCAACAGCGTTGAACATATGACCGGCAGCTTGGCAAAGGAAAAATATTTAAAGGGGCAGGCAAACAATCAACCCGTTACGGTGCTGGAGCTTTGCTAGGCGCACTAGGTGAAGTTCGCAGCACTGGTGTTGCGATCTCAATATCCACATCTCCTGCAGATTGGTAAAACCGGCCATTGCACTGGGATTATCCAACA
>JAAUPS010000324.1 GCA_012033015.1 Phormidesmis sp. RL_2_1 | reverse complement strand
ATCTGTTATCACGTTTTGCCTGCGAATATCAAACGCAGCAAGATTAAGGCTGAGCTGCTCTGATAAGTCAATTTTTGTACCAATCTCGAACTGTCGCCCGGTCTCCGGTTCAAAAACTGAGTCGTCGGCATTACGACTATCGCCAAACGATGGATTAAATGATGTGGTGTAAGAGGCATAAAGCGAAACAGAGTCCACTGGCTGATAGACAATCCCAAATCTAGGCGTGAAAGCGCTGTCCGTCAGATCAAACTCTTCCCTAGCTTCGCCTAGATTTCGTACTGTGCGAAACTGGTCTACGGTGTCGTAGCGGATGCCTGCCAGAAGCTTCAACTCAGGAAGAATTTCGATCTGGTCTTGAAGATACAGACTAATGGTGCTGACATTGTCATCGCGGAAGAAAGTAGGCGCAATCTCATAAGGCGCTCTTGTATAGACCGGATCAAACACGTTAATCGGTGTATAGAGATCGTCGAACTGAAACTCTGGTTTTTCAAAATCATTGCGGTATTCAACGCCAAGCAAAAGCTGATGCCCAACAGAACCCGTATTGAATCGGCCAATCGCTTCAGCGTTCGTAAAAAATCGCTGATATCTACCGCCAGCGAAGTACTCAAGGCGCTCTACATCACCAGTGACTTCATCAAAAGAGTCTATCAAAGGCCCATATCTTCTAGGCGAATACTGCAAGTACTGCAAAGCATGTCTAAGTGACCAATCTTCGTCAAGTTCATGGTCTAGCCGATAGCCGAGACTAAACTGCTCTTGTGTAAATTCTCCAAACTCCTCACCCAAGAATCGACTGCGAGGAACATCAACAATGCCGTCACCTAAAGCGGGAATTCCCTCATCTATTGTTTCCCGGTCATAGGCATACTGCCCGTATAAATCTAGCGAAGTATCTTCATCGATGTCTAAGGTAACAATTGGAAATACCAGCACCCGCTCTCCGCTGACAAAATCTCGAAAGCTACCCTCGTTTTCATAGGATAGATTCAGCCGGTACCTTACATCTTGCTCGTCATTCAGTGGCCCCGACAAATCGAGCGCACCGCGATAAGTGCTAAAGCTTCCGACGGTAGTCTGCACTGAGTAAAGAGGTTCACTCAAAGGCCGCTTAGACACTAAGTTGATAATACCGCCCGGTTCGCCCTGGCCGAACAATACAGAAGCTGGGCCTCTAAGGACTTCGATCTGTTCAATGTCATTCGTGCTCAAAGGCGAGAGAGAAATGGTAGAAATGCCATCTCGAAAAATACTATTACTAACTGGAAATCCTCGGAGTAGAAAATTTGGGCCAAATACGCTGGTTCCTCTGCCCCCAGCATCGACCACGCCCCCAGCCGTTTCTAAAGCGTCGCCTAATTCCGTCACATTCCGATCTTCAATCACTTCCTGCGGAATCACCTGAACCGAAAAAGGAACATCTCGTAAAGGCGTCTCTATCCCAGTGCCAGTACTGGCCGTAGAAGGGTTATAGCCTTCATCCTGATCGCCAGTTACGACAATTCTTAAGGGTTCACTGCTCTCGCCGACTGGTGCAATCCCTGGCACTACGCTGAGCGTCAATCCATTAGTTTGAGCGCTAATCTCTACATCAGGGGCGGCATCCACACCCGTCACCACTACTTGCACCCGACCATCGGGAAACTGCGAAACCTCTATCAGCGCAATCCCTTCAGCCGGTTCAAACTGCTGAAACGTTTCTCCGTCTGGCAGCCTTAGCTCGGCTTTGGTCACTTCGGCTACCAAAGCATTAGCCCACTACCGATATTTCCGGCTCCGCCAAAGCCCCGCTAGCCGTCAAACTTAGCGTCAATCCGCCTTCAGTTTCATTTATTTGTACGCCCGTAATCTGCGTGAGTCCTTGCGCTACCACCGCAGAGGAGACCGGCATCAACGAATTCTCTCGCCGCATCGGTTCAGCGCTTACAGAAGCACTCAGCAGCACCGAGAACAACCCCACCCACCAAAACAACTTTCTCAACTGAGCCATCATTCACGTCCCCACACTGTTCAACCCTCACCCATCAATTTCGCCAGCGGCAGCTTAATTAGAATGATTAGCAATAAGCCTATCGGAATGACCTGAATCACAAAAGAGGCGATCGCACGGCAGACGGATCGTTTTTGAACGGCAGCCGGATCTTTACCTCAACCGACCCGAAAAGCGGTTTGCTTGCTGCATTTGCGATACAGGCTGGGGTTCATGCCAAACTTTTTACGAAAGGCGATCGCAAAGTGACTGCGGTTGACGAATCCAACCGCCTGCGCCGCACCGCCCACGCCAATGGATCCAGATTCCAATAGCTGACGCGACTTCTCTAGGCGGCAATCGTGCAAATAGCCAAATGCCGTCGTGCCGAACACCTGCCGGAAGCCCACTTTTAGCTTGTGATCGTTCACCTGCGCCAGTCGAGCTAGCTCCATGAGTGATGGTGGATCGTAGAGGCGCGATCGCAATATCTTCCCCGCGTAGTGAATCCGCTCCACATCATCGGGGTTCAGCCGCCGAACCACAGGCGCTTGGTCATGTCTGCTGCTCACGTCATCTAAGATCAGCGCCATCATCTCCCACAGTTTGCTCTCTAGATACAGTCGCCGGGTGAGTCCCTGATACGGACAGTGCAAAATTTGCTGAAATACTGAGCGCATAGGCGCTGAGGACAGGCTGGTTTGCTGATGATATTTTTGATCGGGCGATCGCAATAAAGGCGTCAAGGCAGCGGGCAAGACCTCTGTATCTCCCATCCATTGCTGAAACACCGCTGGCTCAATATGGACATTGACGCTGACAATGCGTTTTCCCCCGGCTCTGTGCCATGTCTCTGTAGGGGCAAGGCCGCTGCCGCACAGGTGATATTGCTGCGTGCTTTTGCCAGCGGTGCCAATTTGCTCGAAGGTATATTCCAGAGGATGGGTGCGATCGCCACTGGTCACCACGACATCATCCCGTAGGCAATAGTCCTCAATATCTAACTCTAACCCTTCGCGCAGCCACACCGAGCGATGCGAACCTTCGCCTAAGCGAGCAGGAAACGGGTAAACGCAGTCACCGCTAAGTGCGTTGCTGGCAAGTGCGTTGCTGGCGCTTCTATCACAGAGAATGGCTGGTTCAGAATCAGCAGATTCAATTAGTTCCCAGTAATCTGCTTGAGAAAGCGTAGTCGTCATCAGTAATACAGACAGCTCCCTTCCAGATTGAAGACGCTGCGGCAGTAAGGACATTTGAGAATTCTACCCTAATCGAGAACATATCTCAATAACATGTCCTTAAAAGGATAGAGGGATTTCATTTGAGCTACACTTCCTGTACATATCAATTTGTATTTACATAGATTCGCTAGCAATAATTATGGTTGTCAATGCTACTCGCTGGACCGTTCGAGACTTGGACGTCATGCCTGATGATTGGGGATGGAAGCGTTACGAAATTATTGATGGAGAGCTATTCGTGACTCGTGCGCCTCATGTTCGGCACCAAGATACGGGCAGCAATATTTATTTTGAGCTGACGCTGTGGTCTCGCCGCACGAAGCTGGGTAGGGCTTCTGAAGCACCGGGTCTCGTCTTTACGGAGTCAGATGCTGTTATTCCAGATGTGGTGTGGGCCAGCAACGAAAAACGAGAGAATGGTATAGATGAGGCTGGGCATTTTACGACAGCCCCAGAGCTAGTTGTGGAGATTCTTTCGGCAGGGAGTAAAAACGAACAGCGAGACAGGGAGGCTAAGCTCAAGCTGTATTCTCTTTATGGCGTACAAGAATACTGGATTGCTAGCTGGAGACTAAAAACTGTCGAAGTATACAGACGACAGGACGCTCAGCTCAGGCTAGTGGCAACGCTGACCTTAGCGGATCAGCTAACTTCGCCAATGCTGCCCGGATTTGAATGTGCGATCGCCAACGTTTTTCAATAGATTTCCGGCTATCTCAAAAGATTCTATAGATATTTGAAAGCTTATGAATTGCCGAGAAATTATTACGATCGAACTTGAGAAGCAGGATGGAGGGCCTTGTACTCGTGGTTTGCAGATCACGGTTTGAGAATCACGGTTTATGACGCGATCGCTGACTTATGATTGAGCCATTATCGATTTGAAACTAAGCTATTATTACTCTGTACTTTAGCTTAGAGAAGTAAGCCTATGAGCCTTATTTTAGAGTGTGAGCTGCCACCGCTCTGTGAGGATGAAGCTGGAGCTATTCGAGTTGGAAATTCGAGAGTTTTACTTGAGATTGTAATCCGATCTTTTCAGGACGGTGCCTCTCCTGAATCTATCGTTTATCGCTATCCAACTTTATCGCTGTCCGATGTATACAACGCGATTGGTTATTATCTTCGTCATCAAGACACCGTAGCTGCATATCTGGATAAGAGGGAACGGCTGGCGGATACTGTGCAGCAGCGTTTGTCTGGTGTGCAGCCTGATTTGAGTTTAATTCGCTCTCGTTTGCTGTCTCAGCCGAATTTGTAGCAGTTTGTATGTTGAGTTTGCTGAGCGATGAAAATTTCAATGGCGATATTGTTAGAGGATTGTTTCTGCGTCAGCCTGATTTGAATTTAGTTCGGGTTCAGGATGTCGGTTTGCAAAGTGTAGGAGATCCAGACATTCTGGCCTGGGCAGCGGATAACGAACGCATTGTTTTAACTCACGATCGTGCCACTATGCCTGATTTTGCCTATGAGCGTATCGTTAAGAAAGCTATAATGGCGGGATTATTTGTCATCAATGATCGAATGCCTGTTCGACAAGCTATTGATGAATTGACATTGATAGTGGACTGTAGCAAGCAAACGGAGTGGGTGAGAACTGTTTTATACCTACCTCTGTAGAATTAGTGAGAACGTATCGCTCCTTCGACTCAATGATCGCGCTGTCTGACATTCCAG
Organism: Phormidesmis sp. RL_2_1; assembly: GCA_012033015.1. GTDB lineage: Bacteria > Cyanobacteriota > Cyanobacteriia > Phormidesmidales > Phormidesmidaceae > Phormidesmis. Next base: position 224 of record JAAUPS010000324.1, on the reverse strand, counting down.
AATTAGATGAGAACTTTTGAAACGAGGCTGGAATGATTCAAATGTTCAGGCCAAGACTAAGAAGACGGTGTCCTTATATCTTGACCGTAGGAACCTTAATTATGTTCTCTCTATTAAAGGGAGTAGAATCTGGGGGAAGTTTTTCAAGGATGAGTTGATCTGTGATGGGGCCACGGGTGACGCTGCCCCAGCAGATAATAATCCCACGAAAAAATACTTGTCCA
>JAAUPS010000323.1 GCA_012033015.1 Phormidesmis sp. RL_2_1 | reverse complement strand
CCGATCGCTAGCCACCCCTGCCAAGAAAGGCCGCTGCCACTTACTAGGTTCTGATTGAAAAGAAAAGCAAGCCCTAGGCTTATCACCAGCCCAAGCACGATCAATCCAGCGAAAAATAGGCGCTTTTGCCCTTGTGATTTCAGACCAAACAGTCGCTGTGTACCCATAAACCAGTCTCCGGAAAAAGTAAGTCGAGCATCACACTGCTCAAAATCTTACTGTACAAATGTCAAAATGAATCACAGATGTTTTTTAATTCATTTCAAATTCTTCTCCTGATTGTAATAGACTGCATGTCACAATAAAGCCAGATAGCAAAGTAAGGATGCATTCTTACTTTGTCTGGGTGAGCATTCCTTCTCTTGGTGAGCATTCCTTAGCGCCGTACGACGACGCAGGGTCTCACCGCTGCTAGTCGAGTTAGCCGCTGCTAGTCACGGTTTCTAGCGTTGGCGTAGCCTCTTTGAGGAGAATGACTATTGCCCTAACTAACTCGACAGCGGCTCTCGACAGCGGCTATAGAACCCTTGCAAGCGGTATCGACCCATGACCCCACAACCGGCACAAGCTGTCGCCCCTGCCCATTGGATGGCAGAACTCAGCCAAAAATGCTTTTTGTTTGGCGGGCTCAATCCTCAAGAACTAGCTGAGCACTTGCACTCACAGGTGTGTTCACAAGAAAAGCTGTATGCCAGCCGACCGATTTACACTGCGCACCTGCCAGATGCGCCCTTAGATAGTCTCTATGTCATCTTGGCGGGCGGCCCCGTGATTGTCCGCAGTGCTCCGCTAGATCGAGTGATTGCACTCACCTATGGGGGCGGCTGCTTTGGAATGCTGAATTTAGACTTTGGCTACGGTCAGGTTTATCACGGATTTCCCAGTTTGGTCGAAGCCTATAAAACCACCGATGTCGTCAAGATTCCGCAGGCTGTGATTCAATCGCTGCATCAAGCCAGTCCAGATTTTAGAGCCCGATATGCCCTGTTATTTGAGCTGCGCGAAAAGTTCCGCTACCATCTGCTCAACTGTAGTACCTACCCGCCTCAGGCCGTAGCAGCGTTGCTACGAGGGTTGATTTATCAAGAGCGATCGCTCGGCAATCAGCCAAACTCAGCCGGTGTATTTTGCTTTGATTTACCGGTAGATATTATTGCCAGAGCCTGCCAACTCAACCACCGCACCGTAGAACAGGTGCTCAAAGGCATGATCAAAGTGGGCTTACTTAAAGCCAATGAGAAATCCGAAACGGCAATAGATTTGGTGCAAGTGTGTGATCCAGAAGGGATGAAAGCAGTCTATGGTGCAACCAGGGATAAAGTCTCTTGGTGGCCATTGCGCTGAGCGCTAGCCATTGTGCTGAGCGCTGAGTGCAATGGCTTTGATGATGGCTAATGGGGTTGGGGCATTCTGAAATCAACAATTAATTTTCATCATATGCCTTGTCCTTATGTCTCACCTTATTAACAATGACGAGCAGTTCAATGCTCTCCAGCAAGCGGCTGAGCAATTGTCTTCTTGCGCTGGTCAAATTTCTCTGCAAATCAGGCAGCAGCAGGCTCTAACCAGTAGTATTAATCGGATTAGAGCATCTTCAGACATACAGACTATTTTTAAGACAGCCGCGACGGAAATTCGTGAGCTGTTAGCGGCTGATAGGGTCGGTGTTTTTCGCTTTACCTTGGGCAGTGGCTGGGATGAAGGCGAGTTTGTCGCGGAAGATGTGGCCTTAAATTTTCCTTCGGCAATGGCCACCAAGGTGCATGATCACTGCTTTGGTTCGCAATTTGCAGCTCACTATTGTGAAGGCCGCATACAGGCCGTCGCCGATATTTATCAGGCCGGACTGAGTGACTGTCACATTCGGGTGCTTGAGCAATTTCAGGTGCGAGCCAACCTGATTGTGCCTGTTTTAAAAGGAGATGAGCTGTGGGGGCTATTGTGCATTCATCAATGCGCTCACTCTCGGTATTGGCAGATGACAGAAATTGAGTTTGCTAAAAAAATTGCTGGTCACTTTGCGATCGCACTTCAGCAGGCCCAGTATTTAGAGCAGTTGCAAGCACAAGTTGCCCAGCTCGATAAAGCCAAAGCTCAAGAAAAGGCCCTATTTAAGATCACCAATCGCATACGCCAGTCCCTGGGCTGGGAGGCCATTTGTGAAACCGCTACAGCAGAAGTTCGTCAGCTACTGGCCGTCGATCGGGTCGCCGTGTATCGCTTTAATGCGGACTGGAGCGGTGATTTTGTTTTTGAATCGGTCACTGATGAGTGGAAACCCTTGGTAGGTGTTACTACCACGATTAAAGATACTCACCTGATGGAGAGTGAGCGTGAGCGCTATGCAAACAACGAATTTTTTGCGATCGCCGATATCTATGAAGCGGGCTACGCCGATTGTCATGTGGCTTTGCTTGAAGAATTTCAGGCCAGAGCCCATGTGATTGTACCGATTTTTCAGAGCGATCGCCTCTGGGGACTACTCGCTGCTTTTCAAAATTCCGGCCCCCGCCAGTGGCAAGACGACGAGATCAAGTTGCTCACTCAAATTAGTGAACAGTTGGGTATCGCGCTGCAGCAAGCTGAGGCAGTCTGGAAAATTCACGCTCAATCTGTGGCACTAGAGCAAACTCTCGAAGAGCTAAAACAGTCTCAAATGCAGATGGTGCAAAACGAAAAAATGGCCAGCTTAGGTCAACTCGTTGCTGGCGTAGCCCACGAAATTAATAACCCGATCAATTTCATCCACGGCAACTTGACCCATATCAATCGATACATTACCGATTTACTCTCTTTGATCAGCGCCTATCAGCAACATGCACCTGGCTCGCCTGAAGGCATGGCGGCCTTTCAGCAAAAAGCTGAAGAGATTGATGTCGATTTTATTACTGAAGATTTACCGAAGACGCTTGCTTCGATGAACACAGGAACCGAGCGCATTCGTCATATTGTTCTATCCCTACGAAATTTTTCTCGCTTAGATGAATCTGACTTCAAAACCGTCGATATCCATCAAGGGCTCGACAGCACGTTGCTCATTTTAGGCGGGCGGATTAAGGCTTGCAGCGATCGTTACCAGTTTGAAATCGTCAAAAACTATGGCCATCTGCCGCTGATAGAGTGCTATCCAGCGCAGCTCAACCAGGTGTTTATGAATCTTTTGACCAATGCGCTAGATGCCATTGAAGAAGCGGTTGAAAAAGCCGCAGAGCAAAAAAACAAGCTGACCAAAATCCAGGAGAGCCTAAAGCATACAAAATCTGGATCACCACCAAAATCAATCAACCAGACTACGTTGAAATCAGCATTCGAGACAATGGCATTGGCCTCAGCGAAGAACTCAGCACCAAAGTATTCGATCACTTCTTTACAACAAAGTCAGTAGGCAAAGGCACCGGTCTAGGACTTTCTATTTCCAGCACAATCATCACCGAAAAGCATTTTGGCTCCCTCCGCTGCCAAGCACTGATGGAACAAGGCGCTGAATTTATTATTAGTATGCCAACAAAACTCAAAAGCGATATTTCGACGAAAAGAGATGTTGCCGCAAGTTAAAGCGCCGCAAGTTAAAGCATAGAGCCGTCAGAGTTTATCAGGTAAGTCGCTCGATTAAATGATCGCCGACACGCATGGCATTCGCCATAATGGTGAGTGAGGGGTTCACCGCCGCGCTAGAAGGGAAAAAGCTGCCGTCTACAACATAGAGATTGTCTATATCGTGGGTTTTGCAGTTGAGATCAAGGACGCAGGTGGTAGGGTCTATGCCAAAACGGCAGGTACCGACTTGGTGGGCGATCGCACCAATCGGCAAAATCTTACTAAAATACCAAGACACCGGCAGCACAGCCCCCTGATTATCCACCTCTTTCACCGTTTTTACCCAGCGCTGAATCAACCGCTTAAACGCCTGCATATTGTTGGGCTGATAGTGTAGCGAAATTTTGCCCTTTTCAACCCTCACTCGATTCTCCGGATCCGGCGCATCTTCACCCGTGAGCCACCAGTCCACCGTTCGCTTGGCGGCCGCTCGTAGCGCCCAAGTCGGGGCAAGCTTGGGAACATCTAACGCGAGCATTCGATGGTTGACTTTACCCAATAGCTGCACATGCCCCATCGGATAGTCAAAGCCAGGCTCTCCCCAGTAATAGTCATTAATCGCCAGCGTCTTTTGAAACACACTCGGATTGTCCTTTACACTCAGCCCCACAATGGCTGCTGCTAAATGTTTCATAAAATTGCGGCCCACTTGATCTGAGCTGTTGGCCAACCCTTTCGGATGTTGTTCATTGGCAGATTGAAGCAAGAGCACTGCAGAATTTACCGCCCCGCAAGCGACGACAACAACATCACCCGAAAAAACTGTTTTTCGCCTTTAATCTCGGCCTCTACAGTCGTAATTTCCCGGCCAGAATGGCTGGTATGCAGTTTGGTTACCTTAGCTTCTGTCAGCAGCCGGACATTGGCATTGCCCATAGTCGGGCGAATGCAGTTTACATCTGCGTCGGATTTGGCATCAATAAAACAGGGAAACCCATCACAGGTATTACAGCGAATGCACTCACTTAAAAAAGCATCTTTTTCATTGAGCTTTACCGATAGTGGCAGATAAAAAGGATGTAGTCCTTTGGCCTGAAAGGCTTTATCTAATTCGGCAATGCGCGGCTCGTGGCTCACAGGGGGATAAAGATAGTCGCTGTGGCGCGGAGGTTCTGTCGGATCTAGCCCCTGTTTGCCGTGGACTTGGTACAGCGCTTCGGCCGCATCGTAATAAGGGGCAAAGTCGCTGTATTTTAGCGGCCAAGCTGGTGAAATACCCTCATGGAGTTTGACCTCGTCAAAATCTTTTTCTCTCAGGCGAAAGAGCGCTCCCCCATAGACCTTAGTATTCCCGCCGACCCAGTAGCCAATCCCCGGATGAATATCTTGACCGTTGCTATCGGCCCAGATCTCTTTGGTTTGGTAGCGGCCGTCACGAAAGACTGCGTCCGTACTCCAGTTCGCTTTCTCTTTTGGCAAAAAGTGCCGCGCTCTAATACCAAAATCCGTTTGCCGCTAGGTGCTAATCGATATGCCAAGGTACCACCACCTGCACCGGTACCATGATAATAACGTCGTAGTGTTCAG
>JAAUPS010000322.1 GCA_012033015.1 Phormidesmis sp. RL_2_1 | reverse complement strand
ATCCAACATATCCCAGCGATGAATAAAACCGACAGCATTCTGGCTGCAAACAACTTAAGAGGACACAGAAAAGTCATGGTAAGGCTGTCGTAAAAATAGTAGTGAGATGTTTGTAGTGAGATGTCTGTAGTGGGATGTCTGGAGTGAGATGTTTGTAGTGAGATGTCTGTAGTGTTGTTATGTACCGGGTACGGCTGTATTTAGCTTACCGCGATTCTCATGGGACTGGCCCAAATGATTCAGCAAGGTTTGACGCATGACAGATACAGGAGCAGGCTGGCCGAGCCAAATTTCCAAGGCGGCTGCACCTTGCTGAATCAGCATTTCTAGCCCATCTATGGTGGCAAATCCAGCCGTGCTGGCCTGCTGCAGAAACTGGGTTGGGCGCGGGGTGTAGATCAGGTCATAGGCGATCGCATCTGTCGCCATGATTGCCTGCATTTGCGCTTGATCTAAAGGCGTATGCTTGACTTGAGGATGCATCCCTAAGGGCGTGGCATTCACCACCAAAGAAGCTTTTGGCGAAGCTTTTGGGGATGCCGCTTTATTGGCGTAAGGTACTAGGTCATGCTGTAAGCAAACTGATAATTTCTCGGCAATGTCCGGCGAGTTAGCCCAGCTTTGCTTAAACTGCTGCAGTTTGTCGGGCGATCGCCCTACCACCCATATCTGCGGAAAACCAAGCTGATGGCAAGCCGCGACGACAGCCCGCGCCGCACCACCATTACCCAAAATAATCGCAGGAGCATTTGACCAGTCTCTCTTTAGTGCCTTTAAAGGTGCCATGAAGCCAGTGACGTCAGTATTTGTGCCGTGCCAGCGAACTTGGTTTTCAGACTCGCTGCGCCATACGGTATTCACTGCCCCAATTGCGCGGGCAATGTCGCTGATGTCGTCCAGCAAAGGCATGATGGCTTGTTTGTGGGGAATGGTGATATTGAAGCCGCGTAGACCGATGGCAGTAAAGCCCGCGATCGCATCTTTGAGCCATTCAGGGCGAATCGGAAAAGGCAGATAGACAAAATCCGCATTTGCTTGCTGTGCATTGAGATGGGCGATCGCTGCATTATGCATTAGCGGCGAAAACGAATGCTCCACCGGATAACCAATCACCCCCAACAACTGCGTGGTTCCTTTAATCAACATTGCCTTTCAGCCTACCAGTCCTTACCTAAGCACTGTAAGCCCTTTTAGAGGTGCTTTCAAAGGGTTGCCTCAAAGGACAACATCAAAAGGCTCATGTTAACGGACAGTGCTAGTGACTTGTAGATTGATATTTTTGGGGTGTTACCTAAAGCGTAGCAAAACCAAACGTTACGTCAAACTGACGGCACCAAATCACAGCCGACTGGAAGGTACGAATATCAACGTCGGCTGGAATGACATAGCGCTGTGTCCCAGATGTTGAGGCCAATCGACCCAAGATTACATAGTTTTCAGGGCTGTAGGACTCAGGTACAGCTTCAGTGTGCAACAGCACAAATAAATCTGGGCCTGCGTTCGAACTAAAGTCTTGATCAAACTCTAAATAGCGCTGAGCGCCAATTTCAACAATTTGAGCTGATCCGGTTGTAGGGTGTGCAGCGCCTATGAACGATGCACCTTGAGGGTTTTCTTTCGTGAGCAATGTAGCCTGGTTAGATGCAACAGTATTGGACGTAGCAGTATTGGACGTAGCAGTATTAGATGCAACAGTATTAGATGCAACAACACTAGGAGCTGTAGCCACAGGTAACATCACGGGGTTAGTTGGCGTAGGTTGGGTAAGTTCTTGCCCAGCAGCCTGCACAGTAGCCTGCACAGTAGCCTGGGCAGGCTGGTAACCCACTTGATAGCTCAAAGCGGTGATAGCCATAGCTACGCCTAGGCGAGTCAATTTTCTGACGGGTTGTGTTGCGAAGTTGTTGCACATCATACCGGTTTCCTCAATTGTCTGAACAACTTCAGTATCAGCGCCAACTCAAGGTTGAAAATGATAATCTGATAAGCATTCACTGAGGAGTGAAAAAGACTTTTAACGATAGCTTCTGTCGAGTGAGTTAGGCCAATAGTCATTCTCCTCAGAGAGGCTACGCCAACGCTGGAAGCCTTTACTAGCAGCAGCACACTCAACTCGCTGAAACCCTGCGTCGCTTGGCGGCGCTAAGGAATGCTCACTAAGATAAACTCAGAATGCATCCTTACTTTGCTATATCTAGGCCATCAGTGTCTCGATATAAATGCCTTATCGAGTTTCTACTGTAAGCACCTGAGGCGGCGTAGAATCAGGCGGATAGAGTAAATCTACGCTGACCGTTCGAGTGGTTTGGGGGGCGAGGGTGAGAGTTGCCAAAGGCTCTCCCCTTTGACCACGCCGTTGCACTAAATGAATATTGCGCACTTGCGGCAAGCCGCGATCGATCTTGATAGCGCACCTGCACAGGCCCTCGGAAAAAGGTCTGCTGAGCTGGCGGCTCCAAAAAGCGCAGCCCCCCTTCACTCAGCATGTCTTCTTTTAACGCTGTCTGCAAAGCTACGGTCACCGTTTGAGGCATGTCTGTGGGGTTATACAGTGGTAGGGCAAGACTGTAGCGCACCCCATAGTTACCGTGAGACTGATAGGCTGTGTCAGGGTAGCGCACCAGCATTTGAGCGCTTTGATTTTGGCCGCTGCCCATGGTTCCTGCATACAATAAGCTAATACCGTAGGAAAAAGCTTCTCCTGAAGCTGGAATGCTGAGCTTTGGTTCATCTGAATCAGCTAAATCTGAATCAGCTAAATCTGAATCAGCTAAATCTGAATCAGCCAAATCTGAATCTTGTAAGGTCGTTTGCCACTGTGTGCCTTGCGAAACACCCGCGACACGACCGTAAATGAGCTGCACGCCTTCGGCTAAAGGGCCACCATCTGCCGGTAACGGAACAGGGGTGCGATCGCGCGGTTCAGCCAACCCACTCTTGATCAAAAGCTCCTGCCAAGATGCCAAACTTGGCGCTACTTCATTACCACTGTCATCCAAGGGTACCAACTGAGCCAAACTCGCCACATACACTGGCCCGCTGCTCTCTAGCTGCGCCAAAGTCGATCGCCCATTAATCGGCGGATCTAACTCACGAATCGAAATCGGTTGATTCATCAGCATGGCGCTTTCGCCCGGTAAAATCGTCATCACAGGCTCAAAAACATCGCTGCGCCGCGCCTGTAAAATATCACCCATCACTCGCCCCCCTGGGCCTGCGAATACGGGTTTTAGTGGACTAAACGGCACAAAGCTCGGTAGCGAAATAAACGGTGCATCCGGCTGGCTGACATAGCTAGCGCCTGCTAGCACTCTGACGGTCACCGGTTGATCGCCAGGGTTATGTACCAGTATCCCCAAATACAGGCTATCTAGCATTTCAGGCACGTCTGCGTCATAGTCCAGCGCTTTGTAAACGTGGTGTGCAAACACATCAAAGCGGCCATTAAAGGCAAAATCAAGATGGGCCTCAGGCACTGCCATCCCATCTGGCGGAAACGTAGAGAGCAAAATACCAGGCTCACCCACCAGCTCAGGGCTATTGCTGTTGAAAACAGGAATATCATTTAACTGTCCCGATAACGGCCTGAGCTGCTGCAAGCTTACCTGCTCAACAGGTTCAGGCGCTGCAGGCGCTTGTGCGACCATTGGAGCGTTAGAGGAGGCTGTAAATAAAGAGGCCGTTAACCAACCAAGCATAGAATTTGTGTCCCAATCAAAGGAGAGAGCATTAATGGCTCATTCTCCCTGAAAGGACGGCCAAAAACCCATTTTTGAAACACCCCTTTGCAATTCAGCCCTATCACATAATCATCCAGAAATAATCAAATAATCATAGCGACCGTTGGATTTGAAGATGGGTGGCTTTCGCATAGGCGAAGAAAATGTTGAGATCTTGGGTCAGCATTTTGAGAAAACGAGAAAAATTACGGGCATCCATTCGCCCTTGGCAGAGTCCCTGAAGCTCTAGATAATAACGCCCTGCTTTATTGGCCTTCACGCTTGTCCATAGATGGGATAGTCGGACATTAAGTTCAGCGGCATGGTCTAGCAATTCGGCCAAATCAGACGATGATGCTTCGCTGAGGTAAAGATTGATCTGAGCCGACACAGCAGGTAAAACTGGTTCTTGAAGGCGAAAAAAATGGCACTGAAGAGAATATTCTGTACCCTCTAGCCTAAAGTGCATTGGACAGGGCTGATGGCGTCTACTGCGTAAGACAGGTTCTGCGATCGCACCAACAGCGCTAGTGCTATCAGCAACTTGTTTGGCAGATAGCTGCTTTGAAGCAGAATGATTGCTTAGATGATTGCTAACAAAATTCGCCATAACATCTCTGACCTATACACCCCTATACACCATCTCCTATACACCATTCAAAACTAGAACATATTGTTTTCGAGTATATCTACATCTGCTTTTGAAAAGTGTTGTAGCAAAAGTAATTGAGCAATATCTCTATATCTCGGCTTACCCCTACAAAGAAATCGTTAATACTGTCCCGCTCGTGACAACCTGAGCAGAAGGCATCCATTCTCAGAGCGTAACCGCGATCGCCATCAATATCTTGAATGACAAAAACCTTCGAATTTACCAGCAAATAATTGAGCACTTCAGCGTAGCGGAATACATCAGAAGCTGACACCAGTGTTTCCGGAGGAAAACGATAATTAATCCGAGCTAAAAGCCCTGATGTATTATTCATTCTAATCGCTCGCAGTCGGCACTTTACTGCGAATGACTTATCTTTAGGTAATGCCTTTTGTTGTTGATGCTCTGAGATGAAAAATGATTTGATATTTACGTTCACCAAAGAGCAAGGCGTGAAAAGATGTTCTTTCATCTGGGCATTGTTGTATCTGGGTAGCTATCTGAGTTGCAGAGCGTGATATGTCAGCTTATTTCTGGCTTGTTTGAATGGCTTGTTTGAATGGCTTGTTTTAGTGCTGTGAAAAATCTGTGCTCAAATAATGCCCGGATATATCAAAAAAATCGCAACTTTAGAACAATCCTTAAAAAACGGTTCAATGCACTAATATCAGGGCCATCAGGGACTGAAAAGGTTAAAAAAAGATAACAGTTGGCTATATTATCCTGATCTGTATTTGGGTATAACTACGGGTATAGCTTAGGCTCTTGG
>JAAUPS010000105.1 GCA_012033015.1 Phormidesmis sp. RL_2_1 | reverse complement strand
ACCAGTACCCCCCCAAAACACGCACACCCCCAAAACAGCACACCCCAAAACAGTAATCAGTTCACCGGCCCAAGCGACCCCGGCCCCCACTGGATTCATCGGCCAAGTCGATACCCCCTAACGCATTGCTCAACCAAGTGCCAAGCTCCCTTTTGGAACTGCGCTGGCTGAAAAGCTGGCCTGTTGTGGTTCTATTGGTGTTTGGCTTTTTAGGAACCGTCGGTACCACTGCTGTGGTTAGTTTGTTCCGCATTCCGACTGCCCCTAATTGTCGCGCCGTTTTTTGGCCAACAGCTTCGGCATCCTTGCGGCTGCAATGTGCGGAGTCTTTTGCAGCGGAAGGAACCGTGAAAAACTTGCTAGCGGCGATCGCACTAGTCGATCACCTGCCTGAAGATCATCCCCTGCGCTTTGATATCAATCAGCGGATTGAGACCTGGGCCGATCAGATCTTGGACTTAGCTGAGCGCTCTTTTGAAGCAGGTGATTTGGCAGGCGCCATTTCAGCAGCTCGCAAAATCCCAGCAAAAACGACCGCCGCTAGTGCCGTTGAAGAACGCATCACTCGCTGGCAGTCGATCTGGCAAGAAGGGGAAAATATTTTCAACACAGCCGTTGCGCAGCTCAAGAAAAAAGACTTTCAAAAAGCATTTAGCCTATCCGTTGAGCTGCTAGATGTACCCAACAAGTATTGGGCAGGCGAAAAGTACAACGAGCTGACGAAGATGATTAGCCTAGCTAGAGAAGATACTCGCAAACTCTCCGAAGCGCTAGGATTTGCCAAACAAGGAACGCTCAAAGGCTTCACAGAAGCGCTCAAACGACTCAAAGACATCGGCGAAGACAGCGTATTTTATGCCGAGGCCCAGAGTGAGCGCAAAAATATCGCCAAGCAAATGCTCAAGGCGGCTGAAGATTTGCTTGCTGACAAAGCCCTCTCTAAAGCCCAAGACATGCTCGATGCCATCCCTCGCGACACCGGGCTCTCCCGAGAAATTGCTGACTTCCAGATCTTTGTCAGTGCCTATCAGCAGGCTTGGGCAGGTAATGTCAGTGGCCTCGAAAGTGCAATTAACCGAATGAAAACCCTAGGGAAAGACCGACCTCGCTACGCCCAAGGGCAAAAGCTCATTGCCCAGTGGGAAAGCGAACTGCGCAACCTTTCTCTGTTGACACAGGCTCAAGAGCGAGCCGGAAGGGGCAGCACCGCTGATTTGACAGCAGCAATTGAGATCGCCCGTCAAATCCCTCGCAGTTCGCCCCAAGGGGATGAGGCATCTCGCCAAATTAATCAATGGCAAACCCGCGTCGAGACGGTAGAAGATCGACCTATTTTGGAGCGCGCTGACCGGCTTGCGGGCGTTGGTACTGCTGATAACTTGCGAGCTGCGATTCAAGAAGCGCGTAAAATCGGCTCAGGCCGGACATTGCGCGCTGAGGCCGATGAGCGGGTGGCCACTTGGACAAGCCGTATTCAGCGAATTGAAGATCAGCCTATCCTCGATCAAGCTAGGGCTAGGGCACAATCAGGAGACTTACCAGGGGCGATCGCGATCGCAGCTCGTATTGGCCAAGGTCGGGCGCTCTACAGTGCTGCCCAAGCCGATATTGACAACTGGCAAGCCCAAGAAGACGGGCGATCGCGCTTAAGCGAGGCCGTTACTGCTGCCGCTAGCGGGGATGCCAATGCTTTGGCCAGAGCCATAGAAATTGCCCAGCGGGTACCCGCTCAAAGCAGCAGCAAAGCGCAGGCAGACAGCCAAATCGAGCGCTGGAGTTGGGAGCTACTGACCCAAGCCGAAACCGTCGCGAACAACGACCTAGACCAAGCGATCACCATAGCAGGCCGCATTCCCTCACAGGCAGAAGCCTACGCCTCAGCTCAAATCAGAATTGAAAATTGGCAAGCCGAACGCCGCCAGCTAGAAGAGTCTCAACGACCACTCACGCTGATCGCACCAGCAGATGATGCCAACGCAGACGAACTGCCCAATCGTCGATAGGCCGAGATGGCGCCGAGATGGCTTATTCTTCTTTGGGTAAATCAGTCGGCGGCTCAAACTTATAGCCCACACCGCGCACAGTTTGAATCAACGTAGGCTGGGTGGTGTCAATTTCAATTTTTTTGCGAATTTGACCAATGTGCACATCGACAACGCGCTGATCGCCCACGTATTCGTAATCCCATACCTTTTGGATCAGCTCAGAGCGTCGCCATACCCGACCGGGATGCCCTGCCAAAAAATGGAGCAGATCAAATTCCAAAGCCGTAAGCGGTACGATATCGCCTGCCAAAGTCACCTCACGGCGAATCGGATCAATAGCGAGTTTGTTAAAGGTAAGACACTGCTGCTCAGCGACAGTCACCGGTCGCTGGCGCTTCAAAATAGCCCCCAAGCGAACTTCTAACTCGCCCAAGCTAAATGGCTTGGTAATGTAGTCGTCTGCGCCAGTGTTAAAGCCCCGGATTTTGTCGGCTTCATCGGTGCGGCTAGTGAGCATCAAAACAAACACACCTGTCCGGGCCTGCATTTCCTTACACAGGTCATAGCCATTGGCATCCGGCAAGTTAACATCCAAAATCACCAGATCAGGATTAAACTGCTCAAAAACTGCCAGGGCGCTTTTACCGTCCTCAGCCGACTCCATTTGATAGTCTTGCTTGGCTAAAAACCGATGAATAAGATTACGGATAGCAGGTTCGTCGTCAACCACAAGGATTTTGGCAGCGGCCATAATTTAGAATCCGGATACTAAAAGCAAATAACAGGTAGCGTAGAGCACGGTCAACACAAAGTACACATAGCTGAGGCAAAAAGGGCCAAAAGAAAAGAGCCTACACAGAGCACGCGACAGCATTTAGCTTGGCAGCAAGCTGCACTTAGGCATACAACTCAAAGCATACATAGGCATACGCCTTAGGCATACATAGGCATACACCTTAGGCACACAACTCAAGGCGATGGGTGAGGCAATGGATATCGAAAACTAGGACACTCCAGCCTCAAAACTTTTGCCAAAAGCCTTTTCGTTGAACAAACTTTTTGAAACAAACTTTTTGAAACAAACTTTTTGAAACAAACTTTTTGAATATGCATTCATACCTTAGCAAAAAACATCTGTTATTAGCATGATTATGCTAATGCTGCAACGTGACAGCCACCAAAGTGACCGCCACAGCGGCCTCATCGATCAGGACAAGAAAGCACGCGTAAACGATATTTTCGCCCCATAACCTTTATATACCCTCATTCTCAAAAAACTTTTCACAGTCTACCGATGCGAGGCTTGACTCATTTCGAGGCTGGACTCATATCAATGTTTGCTTACATGGGTTGCTTACATGGGTTGCTTACATGAATAAAGCGCTTGGGCCGATTTTATAGAAGAAGTGTCAACTTTTTCAAAGACTGCCGCTCAGGTCAGCTTTGTTTCGCCCAGTCCACAGTTAAACTAAACTTGGAGCCTTCAGGAATTATTATTTTCTGGGGCTATAATTTTAGGACTATAATCTTAATTTATATTTAGCTATAGGTATTTTAGGTATTTTTAGCTTAAGGGTACGGCAGCGCGAAGTATTGGAAAAGTATTGCAGTTATTCACAGCAATCTCTCATGGCTAGAGTAGGCTGCTAACATCGCAATCATTAAGCTCAGCGCTGTTTTGAAATGTTTGGTTTGGGCGGGCATATAGTCGCACAGATTCACGCAGACAAGCATCACGGCCGGGTCGATTCGGAGGGTTACAGATGAGCGAACAAAACGTTCACTACAAAACATTAGGGCTGACAGAAGCGTCTTCTTTTGAAGAGGTTCAGTCTGCTCGTAAACGCTTGGTTGCTGAGTGCGAGGACGAGCCTCAAAGAAAAGAAAGTATTGAAGCGGCCTACGATGCCATTTTGATGGAGCGACTGAGGCTGCGCCAAGAAGGCAAAATTAAAGTGCCCGATCGCATTCGATTCGCTGAAAAACAGGCTAAGCCTAAAGTTTCGCCTTCGACAAATAGCGGAGCATTTGAAAATTCAGGCCCACAGTGGTTTTCAGATCTTCTCGATCAGCCTGAGAATAAAGGCGAGCTGCTTTGGCCTTCGGTAATCTTTGGCAGTTTGGTAGCCCTGAGTTGGCTGTTGGCTTCACCACCAAGCGCAGGCGCAGGCGCTTCGGTGGCGCTGGCATTGGGTATGATGGCTGCAATTTATTTTCTCAATCAAAAGACTCGCAAGCTCTGGCGCTCTGTGGGATTGGCCGCTATTGGGTTAGTGGTGGGATTTGCCTTGGGATTTATCGTTGAGCTGGTGTTGGGTGCTCAGGGCACTCAGCTTACGCCTGGGCAACTGTCATCGCTGTCAGCCAGCATTACCTTGTCGGCCCTTTGGTTCATTACAGGCTTTCTGCGATAGCCTTTCTGCGATAGCCTTTCTGCGAGAACGGGCCAAAAGACTCCCAAAGGAATTCTCTACTATAGCTTTGGTCGCTTGGCTGAGGTACAGCCCGCGTTGGCTGAAGCCTCTACGTGACACCAGGCCAAGCGACACGCGTGTACCCGTTGGCGTAGCCTCGCCGTCGGCGTTATGCATCCGGCACACGCTATATTAGGGAAAATCCTACTAAATTAGGGAAAATCCTACTAAATTAGGGAAAATCCTACTAAATTAGGAAAAATTGCCAAGGCGACCCCCGTTTATGACAGGCTGCCTCGCTCTACTTGGGCACGTTCGATGGCTTCAAATAGGGCTTGAAAGTTCCCTTCGCCGAACCCTTTGGCGCGCTTAAGCTGGCCCTGTTCTGGGTAGGTGCTGCGTTCGATGATTTCGAAGAAAAAAGTAGGTTCTGTAAAAATCGGCTGAGTGAAGGTTTGCAATAAGCTCCCCTGTTGGCCACCTTCGGCCCAATCAATCAATAGCTGCTGGCGGCTGGCGGCTGAGGTATCTGCTAGGGGGCAGTCTGGCCGTAGCTGTAGCCCTTCGTAGTAGGTTGAAGGGACATGAATCAGCGTTAATCCCTGCTGGCGAAAGTGGGCGATCGCACTCACCGCATCTTGGCTGTGCAAAGCAACATGCTGCACCCCGGCCCCTCGATTGTGCGCTAAAAACTCTTGTATTTGCGAATTGGCTGAGGTGGGCTCATTGATCGGTAGCTGCAAGGTTCCTTCAGGGTGAATCAGCACCTGAGAGCGCAAACCAGAGCGAGCAGTATGAATATCAAACCGCTGGCCGATCTCCAAGCCAAAGACCTGTTGATACCAAGCTGAAGCGGTCGCTAGTTCACCTTGAGGCACATTAATGACCACATGGTCGATGGTGTCGAGCCATGACGTCTGTGCTGTTTTTTGCCGTAGGTGAGGTTCCTCGTAAGCTGGCGGTTCGATCATCTGCCGCGCAGTCGCCCACTGGGACGACACCTCGACCAAAGTATGGCGCAAATCGGCCCATCCCTGTACCTGGCATTGCCGCTGACCGTTAGCGGTGTGTGTCACACCGCTGATTGGTTTGACCCCATAGCGGTGCAAGCGGTTGAGGAGCCGATCAAATTGATCGGTTGCAAAGCCTATATCAGCCACCCCCGGTGGGTGGCTATGCAAGTAGTGAGAAACCGCTGGCTTAGGCACATCGACAGCATCAGAAAGCCATATTTCGATAGCACCCTGCTTGATCACTAGGGGTTGTTGAGCGTTGGTAGATGAGCCAAAATCTGGCTGAAAAGCAAGTTTGTGAATAAACCAATCTCGCCAAAACGCCACATCTCGAACGTAAAAGTGCAGATGGTGGAAGTGCATGGTTTCTATATTAAGCTATCAAAAAAAATAATTTCATCCTTTGGCATAGTAGCGTCGAGGTTTCTTCTAAACTTATCTTCTAAACTTATTTGAGGGCTCGGGGTATTTGGACGGCTGGCTTTACTCGCGATCGCTACGGTCCTTGCGACTGTCCGAAATATCTCCACAGAAGCTATAAAAATTGGAAACTTGAGTCCCATGGTTCAGCGCATCACCATCAGCTCGCAGCAGTACCAGGAAAATAGGCTCATCCTGCAACCCGAGCAAATCCATTATTTGCTGCGGGTACTGCGACTTAGTGCGGGCGATCGCTTCATTGCTCAAGATGGCACAGGCCAGCAGTGGCTAGCAGCGTTGAGTGAAAAGCCTGCCCAAGCGGACATTATTGAGGCGATCGCACCGCCCCCCAATCCTTCTGCTCCATTGCGCTTAGTCGCTGCTTTGCCCAAAGGCAATAGCTTTGATCAAGTCGTACGCCAAGCCACCGAGCTGGGCGTCACTCACATTTACCCTGTGCTCACCGAACGCACCCTACTAAAGCCAAGCGACAACAAACTCACCCGATGGCGACGGATTGCCCAAGAAGCCTCTGAACAAAGTGAACGAATTACCGTTCCTGACATTTTTACCCCAATGGCTTTTCCACACTACTTACAACAAGATTCAGAATCAGGTTTGCCCCATCAACCAAAAGGGCTGCGATATCTTTGTGCGGCGCGAAACAACGGCAGCCTCAGCAACCCTGAGGCCAAACTTCCCCACCTACTCAGCCAGCTTATGGCTGAGTTAGCATCAGCAGATTCACCCAGCGTCACTTTAGCCATTGGGCCAGAAGGCGGGTGGACACCCAACGAAATTACGGTTGCCAGCCGCTACCACTATAAAGTTGTCACGTTAGGCTCAGTAATCTTACGGGCGGTGACCGCGCCGATCACCGCACTATCTCTAGTCACAGCAGCCAGGGAACTATTGATATAGCTTGATTTCATCGTATAAGCTCGGATGGCCAAATCGATTCGCCTTGTTTAACCTTGGGGTATCTAGCGTCACATAGAAATTCTCTATTGCGCGGATATTTTGGAGCTATCTCAAGTCTATCTTTAACAATTAACCATGGCTAACTCATCAGATACCGTCTTTTCTGGGTTTCACGCGCTCTCGGAGCCTATTCGCATTCAGGTCATTGAACTGCTTCAAGAAGGTGAATTTTGCGTGGGTGATATGTGCGATCGCCTCAGCATTGCTCAATCTAAACTCTCTTTTCACCTCAAAACCTTAAAGCAAGCAGGTCTTGTCAATGCCCGTCAGCAAGGCCGGTGGATGTACTACAGCCTCAATGCCGATAGATTTAACGACTTAGAAGGGTACCTCAGTGGCTATGGAGAATAGCTGCCACCCTGGTGGCTTTGCTTTCCTTACTTGTCAAGCTTGTCTTGCTTCTCAATCTTGTCTTGCTTTTCAATCTTGTCTTGCTTTTCAATCTTGCTTCTCAATATATAACTCGATATCACTCGCTATATAAACAGACGGTCTATATCTACAACCTAATCTATAACCTTTATCTAGAACCTTCATCTAGATGTAGCGCTTTATCTAGAACGACGGTATAGACCCTCAGCGATAGACAGCCTTGCCTTACCTTTTTGCTAATTGAGCAAGAATGTAGGCAATTTTTTTTGTCATTTTTTTGCCCCAGCCTACCCCAAATTTGAGCAGGGCTTGGCGCGCATGGGCTGCTGATTTCTTCAGCTACCGCTGATGAGCCATCAGCTCTACAATCTTAGCGGTCATCGCCAAACTCTCTTCAAACAACACATCCTCACCCCAGCGCTGAAGCTGCTGGCCTAACAGCAAATCTGAGCGCTGATCCGACAGTGACGTCACCTCTTCCACCAAGCTGCTTTGAGCGCTACCACCAGACTCCATCCGCATACAGCCCACTGTTTCAGAACACAAAATAGTGTTGCAGTTGGCCTGAGGATTGGTGGACTGCATCCGTACCCCAGTCAAATCACCTTGTACCTCGCCCTGGTCAATCACCGGTACCCCAGCAAGCTCTGCTTCGACAATGCGATTGCCCTCTCCGACAAAGTAAACTCGCTCTACATCATAATCGCCCCCTTCATATTCGTAGGACTTAATTTTCCACTCCATCCGGCTCGCTAACCAGCCCAACATCATCAGGGCCTGGGCCGGATTCCCTTTCTCATAATCGATCCCGACTCTATCGACATCCAACAGTGCCATCCGCCGCTCCGGGGGATCAAACGCCGCCGCGGCCAACTCTTGCCAAGGGGCTAATCGATACCAGTTAAGATCGGCAATATTCGTATGCTCATCAACCAGCTTTTGAATTTTGACAATCTCAGAAGCGGCATCGCCGTAATAACTCGAATCCAAAATCAAACAACTGCTCCTCAAAGCCAGTTTTTGAAACAAAGTCTGCTCAGGGTTCGGCGTCCCCTTCCACCATACAAACTTCGGCAAATCCGAAACAATGAGCGAATTGACCAAGTCACCCACCCGCTCTAGAGCTTCTTTTGTGCCCCTTAGGGTAATGTATTCACAGCAAATAAGCTTGCTACCGCTGCTTTTTTGCACCGGGCAGTAGGCCGACACTTGCGCAGTGACCCCTTCATCTTCACCAAAGGTCGGGCAAAGCGTAATCACCCGACAAGGATTTTGAGCCGCCAAAGGCCCATCAAAGTTAAAGCCACGGATATCGGCATTCTTCAACAACCGCTTTTCCGGCAGCAAACTGCTCACCTCTTGACGTAACCGCGCCAGCGTAGCCGTATCCACCCGTCCGGTCAGCCGCAGATCATACTCTTTTTGAGCCGCTAAAATGGCCTCTCTGGTTTCTGAGCGATGCAATCCGTCAATATCATTGGTGTAAAAGCCCAAAGTCCCCAGTAATTGTTGAATCTCCTCCGGCTCATAAATCACAATCGTAAAGGTGGTGGCCCGACTGACACCCACCGTACCCGTGCTGTCGCCTTGGGTATGCCAAATGCTTTGTAGCTCAGCTTCGATCTCATCGAGAGAGATATCTTTGGGCTTTTGCAGCGCCAGAATAGAAGTTGCTGTAGGCGGTTTGTATTTATTCATCTTGTGTAAAAGAGAAAGAGACTATGGAAAAAGACACAATTGAGCGTATAAACAGCAGACATGTAGCCCCAAACAAACCAGTTGGCCTGCTTTTTAGAGCAATTACAATCTTCGCCAGCGGCGATTAGTATGATTCAACAGCAATTCAGCCTCAATTGGCCCCCAAGTGCCCGCTTCATAAAGCGGAATGCTGTCCGGCGGGGCAGGCGCATCCCAGACTTCTAATAAAGGTGTCAGGACACGCCATGACTGCTCTACTTCATCACCTCGGGTAAATAAGGTCTGATCGCCGAGCATGGCATCGATCAGCAGTCGGCTATAAGCGTCGGTACTAGGCTGACCAAAGGCCGCATCGTAGCGAAAATCCATTTCTACTGAACGGGTGCGCAGAGAAGAGCCAGGTGTCTTAACCTCAAAACGCATGGCGATCCCTTCGTTAGGCTGAATGCGTAGTGCCAAAATATTACTGTTCATCTGCTTAGCAGCCGATTGAAACATCAGGTGAGGCACTGACTTAAAGTGAATTGAAATTTCAGAGACCTTTTTCGGCAGTCTTTTGCCCGTTCGCAAATAAAACGGCACACCCTGCCAGCGCCAGTTGTCTACTCGTAAGGACAGCGCGGCAAAGGTATTGTTAGTGGATGCTTCGATGCCTGCTTCTTCACTGCGATAGCCCGGTACTTCTTTGCCCTTCATCCAACCGGCAGAATACTGACCACGCACCGCCGATTTTGATAAATCACTATCGTCGGCCAAACGGGTCGCCTGCAGTACTTTTACCTTTTCATTACGAATACTGGCAGCATCTAATGAGTTGGGCGTTTCCATGGCGGTGAGGCAAAAGAGCTGCATCAGGTGGTTTTGCACCATGTCGCGAATAGCGCCAGCCGTTTCGTAATACCCTGCTCTGCCTTCTAGGCCGACCGTTTCAGCAACCGTGATTTGGACATGATCGACAAACTGACGGTTCCATAAAGGCTCAAAAATCGCATTGGCAAAGCGAAAAACCAATAAATTTTGGACCGTTTCTTTACCGAGATAGTGATCAATCCGGTAGATTTGCTCCTCAGCGCAGACGTTACGCACTTTATAGTTTAGGGATTGAGCAGAAGACAAATCACGCCCAAAGGGCTTTCAATCACGAGACGCTGCTTACTCGCATCTGCTAACATCCCGACATTGCCCAACTGCTGCGCGGCTTCAGCAAAAAATCGTGGTGCCACCGAAAGATAAAACACTCGATTGCCCTGGGTGCCTCGTTTCTCGTCTAGCTCCATTAAAAACTGCTTGAGGCGCTGATAGTCCTCGGGTTTATCGATATTGCCAGGGCAGTAAAACAACCCCTCGGCAAATTTGTCCCAAGTGGCAGAGCTTTCTAAGCCACCGCCAAATTCTTCCACGCCCTGCTTTAGATGTTCGCGAAAAAAGTCATGGCTCCAGTCTCGCCGGGCCACACCGACAATCGTCATCTCAGGCGGCAATCGTCGCTCTAACCGCATTTGATACAGCGCAGGTACCAGCTTGCGCTGGGTCAGATCGCCCGACGCTCCAAAAATAACTAAAATTTGTGGGGCGGGAATGCGGTCATGCTGGAGGCCAACGCGGAGCGGATTTTCGAGAAGAGAAACCATATCAAGTCAATCGTAAAAGAGAGAGCATCGTAGCAACGGCTATGCCGTGAATGCAAAGCAGACCTGGGAAAAAGCAGTCCTGGGAAAAAGTAGACCTGGGAAAAAGTAGACCTTAAAGCCGTCTTAAACCCTAGCTAAGTCTGACGGTCGGTTTCTGTTACCTTTACATCCATTTCAAAGGCAACTTATTAAGAAAACCTTTCATCTGATGATTGTCTGGCGTCATGTTACCGGCTGTAGCGCTGAGCGTCTGTCGTTTAAAGTTCTAATAATCTAGCCTATAAACTAAACGCCCAATCGCCTGACCTAATCAACTGGCATAAACCGGCTCTTTTATATGAACTATATGGACGACACGCCGAGAGGAGCCGGTGGCTGTTCTAGCTTGCGGCCTTGAATAAAGGATTCAACCAGCGCAACATCTTCACGGCTACCGATAATCAGCGGTGTTCGCATGTGGATGTGATCGGGTTTGACGTCTAAAACGGAGTGATCGCCAGTGGTGGCTTTACCGTTGGCTTGTTCAGCTAAAAAGGCCAATGGGGCCGATTCATACAAGAGTCTGAGCTTACCGGCGGGATTTTTGGTGGTGCCGGGATAAAGAAACACCCCGCCTTGCATCAAAATGCGGTGAAAGTCTCCCACCAACGCCCCGCTATAGCGGCCCGAATAGACTTCGTGGCGATGGACGTAGCGAATATAGTCGCGAAAGGATTCTTCCCACTGCCACATGTTGCCTTCATTGAGGCTATAGTTGGGGCCGTGCTCTGGAATTTGAATATTTTCACTGGATAAAATAAATTCACCGAGGCTGGGATCAAGGGTGAATGAGTGTACGCCTTTACCAATGGAGTAGACGAAAACTGTGCTGGGGCCGTAGAGAATGTAGCCAGCAACGAGTTGTTCGTGGCCGGGGGTGAGTAAATCAGCGCCGGTTTGGTCTGTATCGTCACCTTGCTGGCGGCGGAGCGCGAAGATGGAGCCGACGTTGAGGTTGATATCGACGTTTGAGGAGCCGTCAATGGGATCGTAAAGGAGGGTGTATCGACTAATAGAGCAGCTTTCGGGCATGTAATAAATGTCGTCCATTTCTTCGGAGACAAGTCGGCATACCAGGCCACTTTGCTGAAATACAGAGATGAAGACGTCGTTGGCGTACGAATCCATTTTTTTGACAGATTCACCTTGAATATTTTGGCGACCGGTGAAGCCTAGGGCATCTTCGACGAGTCCTGCGCGGGTGAGCCTGCGGGAGACCAGTTT
This sequence comes from Phormidesmis sp. RL_2_1, assembly GCA_012033015.1. Classification (GTDB taxonomy): domain Bacteria; phylum Cyanobacteriota; class Cyanobacteriia; order Phormidesmidales; family Phormidesmidaceae; genus Phormidesmis. Next base: position 4,716 of record JAAUPS010000105.1, on the reverse strand, counting down.
GCCTGCAAAGGCAATGCGGTTCATGATGGCGCTGAGATCTTGAGCGTCGGGGCCAAAGTTATTGAGCTGTTGCAGAACATGCTGCGATAGGGTCATGCTGTCGCGTCCTAAGCCATCTGTTGCGGGTTGATAGCTGTTTGTTGAAGTATCTATCGATGGGTTAGATGATGATGGATTAGGCGATGATGGATTAGGCGATGATGGGTTGGGCGATGGGGCTGTAGAAGGGCTAGGCGAAGGATTGATTGGGCTTTGTGCCATGGGTGCGCGTCCTGCATTCGACTTAAGATCTCGTGTTGCTCCTATCCTAAGAAGTCTTCTGAGATTCGGAAATCAACCTTTAGATGAACTACAGAAACGCTGGACTATATGAATTTTTATGAATAGAAAAGCGAATAAACTTCAGTGAACGCTCAGATTTGATCGCTTTGATAGCGGTTTCTAGAGGCGTTACTCATCGAGGCGTTACTCATCTCTCAGGTATTTGGGTTTCCAGCCGGGGATGCTTTTTTGGGGCGATCGCGCAAACACCAGGCAATCCCCCTCGACGTCTTTGGTCAGCACAGAGCCTGCACCGATCGTCGTGTCTGCACCAATGGTAATGGGTGCAACCAGGCAGCTATTGGCTCCGGTTTTGGTGCGATCGCCAATTACCGTCTTATGCTTGTTGCGGCCATCGTAATTAACCGTAATCGTTCCTGCGCCAACATTCACCTGTTCACCGAGTTCTGCATCACCCAAATACGAGAGATGGGCCGCATTCGTATTGTTGCCAATGGTTGACTTTTTCACTTCAACAAAGTTACCAATTCGACAGTTTTCGCCGACATGAGCCTGACCTCGAATGTGGGCGAAGGGGCCGATGCGACCACCTGCGGCAACGGCACTATCGCTCACGACAGAATGCACAAGGCGGGTGTTTTCACCAATGGTAGAGTTCTCAATCAAAGCACCGGGGCCAATGTGACAGCCCGATTTAATCACACAGTTGCCTCGTAGATGAGTCTGGGGTTCAATAATCACGTCAGGTTCTACCGTAACGGTAGCGTCAATCGTAATGCTATCGGCATTGATCAGTGTGATCCCAGAGAGCATCAGCTCATCTTTAATTCGATTTTGCATGACCACTTCGGCTGCCGAAAGCTGCTTACGGTTGTTGATTCCAGCCACTTCAGCCGGAGCAGTGTCCATGGCCATCACCGGCGCAAGATCTTTAATCACATCGGTGAGGTAGTACTCACTTTGATCGTTGTCTGCTTTGAGGTACGGTAAGACGTCCATCAGTGCTGACCAGCGGAAGCAATAAATCCCGGCATTTGTGCGATGGTTCTCTCTTTGGGCTAGGGTGCAATCGCGGTGTTCGATAATCTCTTTGACCACTAAGTTATCGTCTGTAAAAACGCGGCCATAGCCGGTCGGATCCTCCATCTGCGCCGTTAAAATCGTGGCAGCGTTGTTGTTGTCATGATGGGTCTGCAACATGCGCTCAACGGTTTCGGGCCGAAGCAAAGGCACATCGCCGTTGAGCACAAGCAGGTTGCCGGTAAACCCTGCTAGGGCCGGAATGACTTGCTGTACGGCATGGCCAGTGCCGAGCTGTTGGCGCTGTTCAACAAATTCTAAATCGGGGATGTGGGTCAGGGCTGATTTGACCTGCTCAGCTTCGTAGCCGACGATGACGATCTTGCGGGTAGGCACGACTAAAGCCGTGCTGGCGATCACGTTTTCTACCAGGGTGAGGCCGCTGAGACGATGCAGCACTTTGGGCAGCGCAGATCTCATACGGGTGCCTTTGCCAGCAGCTAGAATTGCGATCGCAAGTGCATCGGCCATGGTGCTTCGATTCTCCTAAATTAAAGTTGAGTTTTTTTTATCTGGGCAATGTTGGTCATTTTGGCCATGCTGACAAAGTAGACCGTGACGACATCAATCCTGCCAAGGCATTTAAGGCACCATGGCGATGCACTCTATTTCTACCAGTACATCTTTGGGTAGACGGGCAACTTCTACACAGGCGCGAGCCGGGGCATTTTCATCTCCGAAGTACTGGGCGTACACCGCATTCATCGCCGCGAAATCGTTCATGTCTTTAAGAAAAACAGAGGTTTTGACCACCTGAGAAAAATCTGAGCCGCCAGCTTCAACGACAGCCAAGAGGTTTTGCAACACTTTTTCAGTTTGTTCGCTGATGCTCGTGCCGATGAGTTCACCGGTGGCGGCATCCAAGGGAATTTGACCTGCGACAAATAGCATCGAGCCCGATGCGACAATAGCTTGGTTGTAGGGGCCAACGGGGGCAGGGGCTTGATCAGTATGAATAATTTTGCGCACAGGGTTCACTCTACTCATAGGACTTTGAGTCAATAGAGATCTTACATAGGATCTCAACTCAGGGAACTGAAAATAATGGGCTCAGCTCAATCTTCGGAAATAATTTTAAGGGGTGAGCGGAGTTTTAATCTACTGCCCCAACCTCTACTGCCCCAACCTCTACTGCCCCAACCTCTGCTGCCCCAACCTTAGGATTGAACGCGAGGCCGATGGCCATAGTGGCGGTAGCGCCAATAGTCTTGCAAAATTTGACCGTGATCAAAACACAGGTTCGTCGGCATTTCCCATAGGTGGACGATTTTGAGACTTTTGGCATCGTCTTGAGCGATGGGTGTGCCGGTGGCTGTAGCAATAAAAACAATGCTCAAAGTATGCTGACGCTGATCGCGATCCGGCGCTGAATAGACCTGAAATTGCTCAATCAGCGTGACGGCCAAATCGGTCTCTTCCTGTGCTTCTCGGCGAGCGGCGGTTTCCACAGATTCGCCATAGTCTACAAAACCACCGGGGAGCGCCCAGCCGTAGGGGATGTTTAACCGCTCGATGAGAACAATAGGACGATGGGGGCGATCGCACATTTCAATAATCAGATCCACCGTCGGGGCAGGATTACGGTAGGTCATAGTCATGATCTTAAGGGCATTAAGTGATAGATAAACTATTTTCGAGCTTTGACATTCTCTCACTTTTCCCTCCTGTAGAAGAGCTTAGAGCCTATCTACGCGTGATAGAGTCGGAGCAATTCTATTTAGCCCAGTATTTTGGCCAGTGTCTGGCCAGTGTAAGATATGTCTTTTCCCAGAACGAGTGGCATTTTGCTGCACCCGACATCGCTACCCGGTCGTTTCGGCATAGGTGATCTGGGCACTTCAGCCTATCGATTTGTCGATTTTTTAGAAGAAAGTCAGCAAACGCTGTGGCAGCTTTTGCCCCTTGGTCCCACCGGACATGGCCACTCACCCTACATGGCCTACTCAGCAATGGCGGGCAATCCGCTGCTGATCAACTTAGAGGCGCTTCAAGGCAGTGGCCTGCTCGACGAAGCCGATTTGGCACTGACCTCTTCCTTTGCGGTAGAGGCGGTCGATTACGATGCGGTTTATCCCTACAAGCTCGCCTTACTGCACAAAGCCGCTGGTCGCTTCAAAGAAATTGCTGAGCCAGAAACGCGCACAGCTTTTGAGCAGTTTCGCGTAGATTATGCTAGCTGGCTAGAAGACTATAGCCTTTTTATGGCGCTCAAAGAGGCCAACCATGGTGCCCCTTGGACACAGTGGGAAAAAGCCCTCGTTCAACGCGACCCCGAAGCGCTCGATCAGGCGCGGGTGAACTTGGCCGCTGAGATCTTTTTTCATGAATATGTGCAGTTTGAATTTCATCGTCAGTGGTCGGCGCTCAAGCTCTACGCCAATGAGCGTGGCATCCAAATTGTCGGAGATATGCCCATTTATGTGGCTCACGACAGCGCCGATGTTTGGGCCCAGCCTGAAAACTTTATGCTCCACCCCGAAACCCTAGAGCCCTCGCTGATGGCCGGTGTCCCGCCAGACTACTTCAGTGCAACAGGACAGCTCTGGGGCAATCCTACTTACAACTGGGAAATCGTCGAAGCCAATGGATTTAGCTGGTGGCTGCAACGCTTACGGGCATTGCTCGATCAAGTCGATATGATTCGTATCGACCATTTTCGCGCGTTTGCGGCCTATTGGGCTGTGCCTGCAGGTGAAGAAACCGCGATCCATGGAGAATGGCGAGAGGCACCGGGCGATGCTTTTTTTGAGACGGTGGAGCAGCAGCTCGGCCAGCTCCCCTTTATCGCAGAAGATTTGGGGCTCATCGATGAAAAAGTAGAGCATTTGCGCGATCGCTTCGACTTACCAGGCATGAAAATCCTACAATTTGCCTTTGGTGGCGATCACAAAAATCCCTACCTCCCCTTCAACGTAAATCACAACTTTTTAATCTACACCGGCACCCATGACAACGACACCACCGTAGGCTGGTTTCACCAAGCCTCAGACTATGAAAAGCACCGTCTGGCTGCCTACGTCGGGGCCTTCAATCCCGACACCGTGCACTGGGCAATGATTCGCTTAGCCATGGGTTCAGTGGCCAATCAATCCGTCATTCCCTTACAAGACTTGCTAGGGCTTGGCAGCGAAGCGCGGATGAATACACCAGGCGTGGCCACCGGAAATTGGGCCTGGCGCTATTCAGAAACGATGCTAACACCGACGATCAGCGAACAGCTTAAGCAACTGACAGAACTGTATGGACGAGCCAGAGATCAGGTGGAGCAATGAACGCTAAATGATGAATGCGGTTTAGATAAACGCGGTTTAGATGAACGCGGTTTAGATGAACGTGGTTTAGATGAATGCGGTT
>JAAUPS010000321.1 GCA_012033015.1 Phormidesmis sp. RL_2_1 | reverse complement strand
AAGAAATTATTTCAGCAAACAGAGAAACTTTCCCATCACTTGTAACTAATCCAGACAATATTGACACTGGGTGGAAACTCAAAATTCCTCAATAGAATGTTAAAGTGAGCGCAAACTCAACTGGGTACGCAACGCCGTATAACAACCCCTGGTGCAGCGGACGGTTGAGAGATCTTGGTGGTGATGCAAAGCTGATCTGCCGCCGCTGGCCAGGAACGTTATGCTGCCTAATTTTGGTGAGGTTTAACCGAAAATTAACTCATTAGCATTCACGCTGGGATCAATACATGAACCTCCTAAATTTAAAATGGACAAAAAGCATAAACCCAAAGGGACAGGAGCCGTGGGCTTATCAAAAATTTAAGGTTGGGAATCTTTTTAAGTTGGCTTGGAAAGATGATAAAAGTAATGCCAATAAGCCACAGCGAGAAGATTTAATTCTGCTGAGGCAGAATGGTTATACTACACATCTTGTAGAGGTGCTTGACTACAAGGCGGAGCATGAAAAATGGAATGGAGATTTCAACGTCTATCGAATTGTTGAAGTGCTGTGGGTGATTGATTGGCAAGATCCACCGAGTTCCGCAAAAGCAGATCAGGTATTTGGTTATTTGGTAAAAGCCTATCAAGGTGGAGATGTGATGTTCTTGGAAACAATGCCTACCTTTCAGAAACATTGGCAGGATCAGGGCGGTCTACCTGCTTTTCAAAAGCGTGTTCAGGGCATACTCAATCTGCCCGAGAGCAGCGATAATGGATAGGGTAAGTATAAACTGCTGAGTAGGATAGCGATGACTGAGTTGCTTGAGCGTGCGATTGCCAGATTGCAAACCTTGCCCGAAAGCGAGCAGAACGTGATCGCTTCAATAATCCTGGATGAGATCGAGGATGAGCGACGTTGGGATGAAGCCTTCTCGCGTTCGCCAGATATTCTTGCAAAACTCGCAGCTTCTGCAATGGCTGAGTACCGTGCAGGTAAAACCCAAGAACTTGACCCAGAAACATTGTGAAATCGCGCACTACTACTGAGTTCCGTCGATTGTTTGGCGATTTACCCAAGCAGGTTCAAGAGCAAACCCGTGCTGCATATCGCCAATTTCAGGACGACCCAAACTATCCAAGTTTACGCTTCAAGAAGGTGCATCCGAAGTTGCCGATTTACTCTGCCCGTATTAGCAAAAGTTATCGAGCAGTTGGGCAATTAGATGGAGATACAGTGATTTGGTTCTGGGTGGGTTCTCACGCAGAATACGACAGGTTGCTAGGGCAAATGTAGCAACGCCGCATAACAACCCCAATGCACACCGACCGCCTAGAGATTATCCATTGGAGTTCGAGGCTATCTGCGGCGGGTGATTGGGAACGATGGAGTGCTCCAGGCGTTGGTCTCATCGGTGGATAGGATTGACGCAGCGGTTGAAGATAGCGGGCAACCATTGCATAGCTGCCCGTAAAGCCATGTTGTTGAATCTCTTCAAACAATCGCTTGGCATGACGTTTCCCTTGTTGCCACTGCTCAATCAGGTAAGACTTGTAGGGAGCAAGGCCACTGCTATATTGACGACTAGGCGATTGCCATTCGGGAAAACTGTCGTGAACGAGATAGGTGTAGACGGGGCGCTTACCCATGCCTAGATAGTGAGCAATATCTTTGATGTGGTAGCCCTGTTGCCTCAACGCATGGACTTGATTGTAGTTTTCTAGCCGCTGGGCGCGTTTTTCCTTGCCATGAGCCCCTACTTGTTGACACTTATGGTTCAGATGCTTTGGGTTTATTGACGGAGCGATCGGTGTCTGACGGATTGTTCTGAGGAATCTGCGTGTCATCAATATGTTTCAAGCCCCAAGCCGCTATTACTTTCAAAACAGGACGCAGGCTTTTTCCCTTTTCGGTAAGTCGATAGTTCATTCGACGGGAATGGTTGCTGTAAGGCTGCTTCTCCACTAAACCTAGTTCTTCAAGCAGTTTGAGGCGGTTTGCCAGGATATTAGTCGAGATTCCTTCGGGAGATTCTAAAAACGCCTCAAATCTTTGCTTTCCAAAGAACATCATGTCTCGGATTACAAGTAGTGTCCAGCGATCTCCAAGCAAGTCTAGGGTGCAGGAGACAGGGCAAGAGGAGCGTCTCGATAGGGTCATGCCTAAATAATGTAGTAGTTCAGTTACTTGCATTTTACAAATTACATCGGCTAAACTACGCCGTGACTTGCAAATTAAAAGTTAGAAACTGATTAGGAGCAATTTTTATGCTCAAGCTTTACTACGCTCGCCCTTCTGCCTATGCCCGTCCTGTTTGGTTAGCCCTATTAGAAAAGCATCTTTCTTTTGAATTGATTCCAATTGACTTAAGCGGTGAACAATTTGAGCCTGAATTTCTTGCGTTGAATCCTTTCAGTCACGTCCCGGTTTTGGTTGATGGTGATTTTCAGGTGATTGAATCTCTGGCAATTCTAGATTATTTGGAAGTGCAATATCCTTCTCCATCACTACTGCCAACTGATGCCATGTCCTTAGCAAGAGTGCGGATGGTGCAGATGGTTACGCTCAATGAGTTGTTGCCTGCGGTCTTCAAGCTGCTTATTCACGACAATAACCCAAACGAAAAATCAATAGAGTTGGAGTATGCTCAGATACGGGCAAGCAATACATTAAGTTTTTTGGAGAATTTATTAGGATGTTCCCGCTACTTTGCTGGTGAACAACTGACCCTAGCAGAAATTGTGGCTGGAACACTCATTTATCGGATGCCCGATCTGGGCATCCCTCTGACAATTATCCAAGATTGAATCATTGGTCAGAGGGGTTGTTGACTCGACCTACTTGGCGGCAGATTGAATTGAGTTCAGAAGAGTGGCGTAGCTTCAAACGTCGTATGCGAGTGATTCCAAAGATTTGGCAGCGTCGTCGCCATCAACGTATGAATGCGTTATACCAGCAGCAAATGCTTGCAGAGTGATTGTTTGTAGATCATTAGTTTTGAAAGATGTATGCTACAAAAGCGCTAGCAGCACAACAAGTCGATGAAGCGGACTGTTGAGAGCCATTAGTGGAGTTGCCAAGAAAACTTGCAGCCGCTGATCTTTGTCGTCGGGCTATATCCAATAATACTTATGGACACAGACGTTCGACTTTATGGCCAACTCGAAAAGTGGCCTAGCAAGACGGAAATGGCGCGACTGATGGAGGCCGCTGGCTTTACCGTCTACGTCGGACAAGACTCAATTCGATTGCGAGATTGCGAGCATTTTGCCTTTCAAGAGTACGGTGGCGATCTCGGTGATCCTCAATTCGATGCAGATGGGAGCACACTTGAGAAGATGCTCGAAGATTGCGGACGTGTCTCTGCTGCACTGGCTGGCGCAGACATTCGACACCGCTTCGAAATATACAATGACGATGATGAATTGGTCGGCTATCTCCACCACCGATGGCCGCAAGTGCCGACTGACAGCGGCGCGTGACAAGACGCCCGATAAACATAATCCCGTTGCACACCGACCGTATCAGGTTGGTTGGTAGAGGCCGAAAAGTTCTTGCGGCGGGTGACCGGGGTTGTTAGACCGCCCATGCAGCTTGGATACAAATGGCATATTAATGGCATATTATGGACTGCATCGTTCGACCATTTATAAAAAGCGCCCAGGCCAATAGCGCCTAGCATGAGAGCCCGCCTCAATACGCCAAACAGCCCGCCATGACGGCAAGATTGACCCATAGCGTTAGCAGTACGAAAATAGTCTTTGCCATGGCCTGTACGTCTTCGCCAAAATACGCGGGCTCCACTGTAACCGTTTTGATGCCTTTGATGTTGAATTGTTAATTTGCTTTGATGGCTAAAGATAGAATAAGGGGATGCCCATTTCGCCTATGGCCTCAATTGAGGTATTTGGCCTTTCTCTTTCGTCGTGTCCTTTTACATTCTTTGCCGACACCAGCTATGCAGCAAGACAGTCAGTTCCTAATTGATATGCTTCATTTGGCGCAGCGGATTGTAGACTGCACTGCGAGTAGTTCGCTGAATGATTTTTATGAAGACGTTAAACTGCAAGATGACACCCTGCGTCGGCTGTTGAAAATTGGTAAAACAGCCCGGCGAATTTCACCTGAGACGCGTCAGCAGATGATCGCGATTAACTGGTGTGCCATGGATGAGATGAAAAGTCGGCTGATGCAGATGATTATGAGGTTGATGATTGATCGGGTATGGCGATCGCCCATACTGAAGTACCTTCGCTGATTCAGGCGCTGCGCGCACGTATTTTAACTGATCAGTCCGGCAGATTTTCTCCTATGCGAGGAGCGCAGACCTAGCCAATATCTTGGCCCAAGATTGTCAATGCAGGCACGATAGACTTCTGTACAGGACAAAAGCTTGCAGAATATAGCGTGTGCCGGATGCATAACGCCGACGGCGAGGCTACGCCAACGGGCACACGCGCGTCGCTTGCCCTGTTGTCAGGTAATGGTTTTCAGCTATATAGCGTTTCTCACTTGGCTAGAGTACAGATATTTTGGTGAAACCTTTACAGAACAACGGGCCAAGTGAGTAGCCTGTACCGAATGCATCCGGTACAGGCTATAGCTTCTGTCGAGTGAGTTAGGACAATAGTCATTCTCCTCGAAGAGGCTACGCCAACGCTGGAAGCCTTGACTAGCAGCAGCTCACTCTCACGAGCCCAGGCAGAATGCATCCTTATTGCTTTCCTTTTGTTCAAGTCCGATGCTTGCGCTTTGCGCTTTGCGCTTTACTCTTTGAGCTTTGCGCTTTGCTCTTTGCTCAGCCGGGGGTGTTATTTTCGCGCAAGGCCCTTAATGCTTGTTCAATGCATTTGGATGCGTGAGCAAATAATTCTCTAAATGCTCATGTCCTAACGTTAACAAATCGCTCAAATCCCAATCTTGTAAATGTAGGGCTTGGTCGGTGCGCTGACTGAGCAGTAGCTTGCCGTCCTCACTTAACATAATGCTACCTTCTATAGGTTCTTGGTCTAGCAAGATTTTCAACAGTTCGCCTGTTTGAGTGTTCCATAACCGAATGGTTTGATCGGTGCTGCCTGAAAACAACACTTGGCCATCAGGGGTGAAGGCAACTTGGGTGACACCATTTTGGTGGCCTGTGAGGGTGTGGCGCAAGCGGCCTCGGCGAACATCCCAAATTTTGATGGTGTTATCCCACGATGTGGAGGCTAAATATTGGCCGTTGGGGCTAAAGGTCAGCGCTGCGAT